>NZ_JARAVK010000073.1:0-38639 GCF_033792765.1 Streptomyces sp. PA03-6a
TCCCTTCGCACCCCTCCGCCCGAAACTCCCCCATCGACGTCGTGGCGTTCCCGTCCCGGTCCGTACCCGGCTCCCCCTCCCCCTTGTACCAGCGGACCTGCCCGGGCTCGAGGCTCGCGAACTGCGCCGCCGTGAACGTCACGTGCGCCGTCGACGAGGAGTTGTCCCCGGTCCAGCCGTACAGGCTGTACGTGCGGTGCGGTGCGAAGGCGGCCGACGCCGGCACCTCCGCCCGCCAGCCCCTGCCGCCGCTCTCCAGCGACCACACCGTGAACCCCGTGGCCGGCTTCGCGCGGCTCCACCTGCCGAGGCGGGCCGAGTCGTCGGAGTCGTCCGCGTCGTCGGAGTCGTACAGCGTGGCCCCGTCGATGTGGTCGCGGCAGACCAGCATCACCCCCAGCGGCCTGCCTTCCTCGCTCACGGCGATGCCGGTGACCCCGCCCACCGCCACGGTGCATCCGGTCAGCGTGCCGCACACGGCGATGCCGAGCAGCGCCGGAACGGCGAACCTCTTCCACGTCATGGCTCCCCCGTCCTGACCCCGTCCTCGGGCCCCCCGGCCCCGGACGACTTCAGGGTGCGCCCGCCGTGGCCCCCGCGGCGACGGAGCGGGAGCGATCGATGACGTATCGCAACGCGGTCGCGACCCGGGCGTCGCCGACGGGCCGCAGGAACGTCCGGCGTCGCCGGGGCGTTATCCCCCCGTGGGTGTGCCCGGCGGCGGCCGGATGGCATGATCGGGCGGCCAGCACCACGACCGATGCCGCACCGCCTCCGCAGGAGCCCGCACGATGACCACCGCAGCAACCCGCAGTGAACGGCAGATCAGCCCGATCTTCCTGGGCCTGGCCGCGATCATGGCCGTCTCGGGCTGGGCGGTGTGGACGGACTTCTCCACCAGCACCGGCTTCGCCGTGTTCCTGTTCGTCGTGTCCGGCTGGATCGTCTCCCTGTGCCTGCACGAGTACGCGCACGCCCGTACCGCGCTGCACGGCGGCGACATCTCGATCGGGGCCAAGGGCTACCTGACCCTGAACCCGCTGAAGTACACGCACGCGCTGCTGAGCATCGTGCTGCCGGTGATCTTCGTGATCCTGGGCGGCATCGGCCTGCCCGGCGGCGCCGTCTTCATCGAGCGGGGCAGGATCCGCGGCCGCTGGAAGCACAGCCTCATCTCGGCCGCGGGCCCGCTGACCAACGTGCTGTTCGCGATCGCCCTGATGCTGCCCTTCACCTTCGGCGTCGTCTCCCTGGACCAGGCCCACGCGCCCTTCGCGTCCGCGCTGGCGTTCCTGGCGATGCTGCAGGTCACGGCGGCGATCCTGAACCTGCTGCCGGTGCCGGGCCTGGACGGCTACGGCGTGATCGAGCCCTGGCTGTCGTACCGGACGCGGCGCCAGCTGGAGCCGTTCGGGCAGTTCGGGCTGCTGGCCGTCTTCGGTGTGCTGTGGATCCCCGAGGTCAACTCAGCGTTCTTCGGCTTCGTCGACTCGGTGATGGCGGTCTTCGGGATCCCGGACTGGCTGTCGAGCCTGGGCTACGCCTTCTTCCAGTTCTGGAAGGGCGACCCGTTCAGCCAGTGATCCGCTGCTCGGCGGACTCCCGCTCGGCCTTCGCCTTGCGCAGGTAGTACCAGCACATGTTGCTGGTGAGGCCCGCGATCAGGATCCAGAAGACACCGAGCCAGCTGCCCTCCACGAAGGACACGACGGCGGCGGCCACGGCGAGCGCGCACAGGACGAGCGCGTAGAGGGCGAGGCGGGGCATGGGGGGCGGCTCCTGTCGGGTCGGTCGCGAACCCGCCCATTGTCCCCCATGCCCCCGCGGGCCTAGACGTCGGTCAGGCGCAGACCGGCGTGGGCCTTGTAGCGGCGGTTGACCGAGATCAGGTTGGCGACCAGCGCCTCCACCTGGTGCGCGTTCCGCAGCCGGCCGGCGAAGACGCCGCGGATGCCGGGGATGCGCGCGGCCAGGGCCTGGACCAGGTCGGTGTCGGCACGGCTGTCGCCGAGCACGAGGACGTCGGTGTCGATCGAGTCGATCTCCGGGTCCTCGAGGGTCACCGCGGACAGGTGGTGGAAGGCGGCGGTGACGCGGGACTCCGGCAGCAGCGCGGCGGCCTGCTCGGCGGCGCTGCCCTCCTGCGGCTTCAGGGCGTAGGCGCCCTGCTTGTCGAAGCCCAGCGGGTTGACGCAGTCGACGACGAGCTTGCCGGCGAGTTCGCCGCGCAGTGCCTGGAGGGTCTCGCCGTGGCCCTCCCAGGGGACGGCGACGATGACGACGTCGCTGCGGCGGGCGGTCTCCGCGTTGTCGGCGCCCTGCACCCCGAGGCCGAGCCGGTCGGCCGTGGCCTGGGCGCGGTCCGCAGCGCGCGAGCCGATGACCACCTGCTGGCCGGCCTTGGCGAGCCGGTACGCCAGGCCGCGGCCCTGCGGGCCGGTGCCGCCGAGGACGCCGACGACGAGGCCGGACACGTCCGGCAGCTCCCAGGGGTCCTTCGCCGGGGCCTTGGGGGCGGGGGTTTCATTGCCACTGTCAACAGTCATACCGCGATCCTGCCAGGTGGGGGCGGTGCATGGCCCGCGCAGGCGTTGTGACGCGTCCCGCTCCGCCCCGCGTCGCGGGCGCTCCGCGGTGCGTGAAAGCCCCCGTACACGCCGGTATTGGCTCGGGGGACGACGGATGTGAGGTATGACATCGGTGTTGCCTCCCGATGCGCGGCCGCGGGGTGGACGCTGGACGTCCCTTGTCCCGTGCGGGTCGCACGGGACAGCTGACGGAACGTCAAAAGCGCACGACAGCACAGGGAAAGGCAGCCGCCCGTGACCAGAACCGTCGGCAGGAGCCGCGGCCCGAGGCTCCAGGACCGCATCATCGAGCTGATCCACGAGCAGCGGCTCGCCCCCGGCGCCACCCTGCCGACCGAGCCGCAGTTGATGGACCTGCTCGGTGCGAGCCGCAACAGCGTGCGGGAGGCGGTGCGCGCGCTGCAGGCGCTCGGCATCGTGGAGATCCGGCACGGCACGGGGACGTTCGTCGGAGAGGCGCCGCTGCGGGTGCTGATGCCCTCGCTCACCTTCCACCTGCGGTCCCGGGTGCGCGCCCTCGCCGACCTCGTCGCGGTGCGCGAGCTGCTCGAGGTCGGCCTGATAGGCGAGGTCGCCGGGACGATACCGGCGCAGCGGCTGGACGAACTCGACGCGCTCGCCGGCCGGATGGTCGACGACCCCGACGCGGACCGGGCCTTCCACGCGCTGCTCTACGCCTCCTGCGGCAACGAGCTCGTGCTGCAGCTCGTGGACCTGTTCCGGAGCGCCTACCACGAGGTGGGCGCCGCCCTGGCGCCCGCCGACGACCCGGCCGAGCGCGTCGTCGCCAACCACCGCGCCGTCGTCGGCGCGCTGCGCACCGGGGACGCGGGCGCGGCCAGGGCCGCCATGCGGCGGCACTTCACGGACGTGAGGGAGCGGGTGTCCAGGGCCCTGCCCGCGGACGGCACGGACTGACCCCGTTCGGGTGAGCACGGCGCGAAGCGGGGCCCGGCCGGTGCATGGTCCGCGAGGATGCGGTGCATGGATGCCGTACGGGTCGAGGTCGTCCGTGAACTGCTGGCCGGGAGCGAGTGGCCGGAGCTGACCCGGTCCTTCGCCGGCTCCCTGCGCGGGTCCGTCCGCCGGGGGCCCGCGGGCGGGCTGCTGCTGGTCGGCAGCGGGGAGTACGAGCCCTGGCACATGGCGGCCCATCTGGACGACGAGGCCGCCTGGAGCGGGCTGCCGGAGCTGTCGCCGACGCTGGTGCGGCACCGCGTGCCGCCGGGCGCGCCTGCGCACCTCGCGGTCGGGACGGCCCGCCTGGAGGCGGCCCGCAGGGGCGAGACGGTGCTGGTGGTCACCCCCGTGCGGGCCGGGGCCGGGCTGCTGGAGCGGGTGGAGGACGCGCGGCGCTCCGGTGCGACGGTGCTGGCGATGGACGCGGGCGACCCGGAGCTGCGCGGGCTGGCGCACGAGGCGCTGACCGTGCCGCCGGAGCCCTCCGAGGTCGGCATGGACGTGCTGCAGCACCTGGTCAGCGCGGCGGCCGGACGCCGGGTGCGGCTGCGGGACCGGCTGCCCCGACTCGCGCGGCTCGCCGAGCAGTTGGTGTCGCCACCGCCCGCGAGCTGGTAGGAAGCGGTCCATGACCGCAAACGGGACCGATCCGCTCCGCCCGCTGCGCGGGGTCGTACCACCTCTGTGCACCCCGCTCACGGAGACGGGGGACGTGGACACCGAGGGCCTGCGCGCCCTGGTCGGGCATGTGCTCTCGGCCGGGGTGCACGGGGTCTTCGCCCTGGGGTCCAGCGGCGAGACGGCCTTCCTCACCGACGCGCAGCGGCGCACCGCGCTCGCGGCGGTCGTGGAGGCCGTCGGGGGCCGGGTGCCCGTGCTCGCCGGCGTCGTCGACATGACCACCCCGCGTGTCCTGGAGCACGCGCGGGCCGCCGTCGCGGCGGGCGCCGACGCCCTGGTGGCGACCGCGCCCTTCTACGCGGCGACGCATCCGGTGGAGATCGCCGACCACTTCCGGCGGGTGCGGGACGGGGCCGGCGGGCTGCCGCTGTTCGCGTACGACATCCCCTCGGCGGTGCACACCAAGCTGCCCGCCGCGACCGTGCTGGCCCTCGCGGAGGAGGGCACCCTGGCCGGCCTGAAGGACAGCAGCGGCGCCGACGGCCCCATGCGCCGGCTGCTCACCGAGTTGCGCCACCGCGGCCTGGACTCCTCCTTCGCCCTGCTCACCGGGTCCGAACTCGCGGTGGACGGCGCCCTCCTGGCGGGCGCGCACGGCGTCGTCCCCGGCCTCGGCAACGTGGATCCGCACGGCTACGTACGGCTCCACGCGCACGCCGTCGCGGGACGCTGGCGCGAGGCCGCGGCGGAGCAGGACCGGCTCGCGCGGCTCTACGCCATCGTCGACGCGGGCGCGGACTCCGCTGCGATGGGCCCGAGTTCCTCGGCGCTGGGTGCCTTCAAGGCGGCGCTGCGGCTGCGCGGCGTCATCGGCTGCGCGGCCACGGCGCCCCCGCAGGTCGCGCTGGACGACACCGCCGTCGCGGTGGTCCGGCAGCGGCTGGCGGCCGCGGGGCTGATGCGCTGACCGGGCCGCCGGTGCCCCGCCCGTGCCCGGCGCAGGGAGAAATCCGGTTGCGCCGGCAGGCCCGCGCGCGGAGCATGCGACCTCGTGTCCAGACTCCTTCCCGACCTCGCACCGTGGCGGACCTCGCGCGACTTCCGCCTGATGTGGTGCGCGGGCCTGATCACGACCTTCGGCAGCTTCCTGACCTTCGTGGCCGTCCCGGTCCAGGTCAAGGAGCTGACCGGCTCCACCCTGGCGGTCGGCGCCCTCGGCGCCGTCGAACTGGTGCCGCTGATCGTCTGCGGCCTCTACGGCGGGGCGCTCGCGGACGCCCTGGACCGGCGCAAGCTCATCCTGTGGACGGAGGCGGCCCTCGGGGTACTGTCAGCCGTGCTCCTGGTCAACGCCTTGCTGCCGCGGCCGGTGCTCTGGCCGTTGTACGTGGTCGCCGCGCTGACCAGCGCGCTGGGCGGGCTCCAGCGGCCGGCACTGGACGCGATCGTGCAGCGCATCGTCCCGCACGGGCAACTGACCGCCGCCGCCTCGCTGAACGCGCTGCGCTGGCAGATCGGGGCGATCGCGGCGCCCTCCCTCGCGGGTGTGCTGATCGCGTACGCGGGCCTGCGATGGGCGTATGCCGTCGACGCCCTCACCTTCGCCCTCTCGGTCGTCCTCGGCCTCGGGCTGCGGCCCTCCCCGCCCTCGCACGACGCGAAGCGCCCCTCGCTGAGCTCGATCGCGGAGGGGGCGCGCTACGCCTGGAGCCGTAAGGAACTGCTGGGCACCTACGTGGTGGACATCGCGGCGACCGGTCTGGCGTTCCCGATCGCCGTGTTCCCCTTCATGGCGGACGACCTGGGCGCGCCCTGGGCGCTGGGCCTGATGTACGCGGCCCTGCCGGCGGGTGCGCTGCTGATGAGCCTCACCGGCGGCTGGTCGTCGCGGGTGCACCGGCACGGGCGGGCGATCGTGCTGGCCGCGGCGGCCTTCGGTCTGTGCATGGCGGCGGCGGGCTGGTCCCGCAACGTGTGGCTGGTGCTGGCCTTCCTGGCGCTGGCGGGTGCGTTCGACATGATCAGCGGGGTGTTCCGGGCCACGATCTGGAACCAGACCATCCCCGACGCGCTGCGCGGCCGGCTGGCCGGCATCGAACTCCTTTCCTTCACCATCGGCCCCCAGTTCGGCCAGGTGCGGGCCGGCGGCTCGGCCGCGCTGCTGGGCCTGCGCACCTCGGTGTGGACCGGCGGGCTGGCGTGCGTGGCGGCGGTCGGGGCGCTGGCCGCCTGCCTGCCGACGCTGATGGCGTACAACGCCCGGACCAACGAGCACGCCGTGGGCATGCGGAAGGCGGCGGAGGACACGGTGTCCTCCGCCGCCTGACCCGTGGGGGCCGGGGTCCGATCAGCCGGTGAAGCCGGCGGTGATCGAGGTGAACTGCCAGGTGCTCTGGCTGATGCCGGAGCAGTTGCTGGTCACGCCGCCGCCGGGGCACGGGCGGTCCCGGTTGACGGCCCAGTAGGCGAGCCGGGCGATGTGGTGGGAGTTGGCCCAGTCCCGGATCTGGGTCCAGATGGCCGGGGTGGTGTTCTCCTGCTGGTCGCTCAGCCCGTTCATGCCGGAGATGCCGAGGTGGGCGTAGGCGGTGGCGTCGTCCCAGCCGAAGGTGGACTTCAGCTTGGCCTTCAGGCCCTCGGCGGCGTTCACGGTGTTGCCGTACATGTCGGCGCCGCCGCCGAAGTCGAACGGCATGATCGTGAAGACGTCGATGTTGGCGCCGAGCGCGTTGGCCCGCTCGACGAGGCGGTTGCCCCAGTAGCTCGGGCCCGTCGTCGACGTGCCGAAGGTGACGATCGTCCGGATGCCGGGGTTGTTCTGCTTGACGATCTTGAGCGCGTTCAGGACGCGGTCCTGGACGACCTCGCTCTCGAACTCGTCGGTGTTCTCGATGTCGACGTCGATCGCCTTGAGGGCGTAGGCGTCGATGACCTTCTGGTACGCGCCGGCGAGCGCCTCGGGCGTGGAGCAGTTGGGGCCGAGCTTGTTGCCGCTCCAGCCGCCGATGGACGGGACGATGTCGCCGCCCGCGGCGCGGATCGCGTTGATGGTGGACTGGTCGGTGCCGCCGGTCAGCGGCCGGGAGCCGTCCCAGGCGGGGTTGCAGCCGCCGGAGGAGAGGATGAAGGCCATCGTGAACCACTTGACGCCGGTGGCGCTCATCACCGTGGACGGGCTCGGCGGGTCGCCCCAGCCGAGGTAGAGGTAGGGCGCGGCCTGCTTGAAGCCGGTGCCCCCGCCGCCGCCCGCGTTGGTGGTGACGGTCACGGCGTTGGAGGCGGCGGAGGTGTTGCCCGCGGCGTCGCGCGCCTTGACGGTGAAGGTGTACGAGGTGCTCGCGGCCAGGCCGGTGACGGTGGCGGAGGTGCCGGTCACGGTGGTGGCCAGGGTGCTGCCGCGGTAGACGTCGTAGCTGGTGACGCCGGTGTTGTCGGTGGCGGCGTTCCAGGACAGCGAGACGCTGGAGGAGGTCTTGCCGGTGGAGGTGAGGCCGCCGGGCGCGGTGGGCGCCTGGGTGTCACCGCCGCCCCCGCCGCCGGGGCCGTCGAGGCTGATGTCGTCGGCGTTGTAGGTGCCCTGCGCGTACCAGCCGTGCACGTAGATCTGGACGCTGGTCTGCGAGGCGCCGGTGGTGAAGGGGACGGTCAGCTGGGTGTAGGAGGTGGCGGACGGGGTCCAGGTGGACGCACCGCCGGTCACCCCGAGGTAGACGTACGCGCCGCGCACCCAGCCGGTCAGCGAGTAGGCGGTGTTGGGCTGCACGGAGACGGTCTGGGTGCACTGGGCGGTGTCGCTGCTGCTGACGGCGCCGGCGAGTGCCTTGGTGCCGCTGTGCACGGGGCTGCCGACGACCGATCCGCCGGAGCAGGACCAGCCGGAGAGGCTGCCGCTCTCGAAGCCCGGGTTGGCGACGAGGTTGGCGGCGTGGGCGGTGCCGGGCAGGGCGATCAGACTGCCCGCGGCGGCGAGGAAGGCGGCGGTGACGCCGGCGAGGATGCGGGATCTGCGCGATCCGGTACGGGGGACCTGACGACGGAAGAGCACGTGACCTCCCAGTGGGGGGCGGCGGGGGGCTGCGCTGTGCGAGTGGTCTGGACCGTTGGTCTGGACCTGTCATCGCGGATTGAAGCGAAGTGTCGTGCTCCCGTCAAGAGGTCCGGCCCACTGCCGCTTCCTGGTACGGCAGTGGCCCGGACCGGCCGCGGGGTCCCCCGGTCAGCCGACGCGTTCGATGCGCGCCTTCCTGATCAGGAACTTGCCGGGTTCCCGGACCTGTTCGAAGGCCGCGTTGTTCAGCAGCGCGCAACTCCCGGAGGTCGAGGTCACCGACACCGTGGTCGACTTGTTGTTGTCCAGGTTGGTCACCTTGAGCTTGGTGCCCAGCGGGAACTGGTTGCTGGAGGCGGCGGGCGCACCGCCCTCGCCGGAGAGGGTGACCGTCGAACCCGCGCAGACGACCTGGCCGACGGCGCCGCCGGCCGGCGGCGCGGCCTGGCCCTGGTTCTGGCCTTGGTTCTGGCCCTGGTTCTGGCCCTGCTGGTTCTGGCCCTGACCCTGTCCGGCCGGGGCGGCGGGCGCCGCGGGCGCCGCCTGCGCGGCACCGCATCCGGAGGCCTCCCGCTGCACGTTGATCTGCTTGATCACGGCCTCGCGGTTGGCGATCCGGGCCGCCGACTGGGAGTCGGGATTGGCCCGTTGGGCCGCGATGAAGCTCTCGTTGTTGCGCAGCGCCTGGTCGAGCCCGTCGCACACCACCGACGCATGACCCATGCTCATGGTCACCACGGCGAAGCCGCCGGCCAGGGTGGCCGCGCCGGTCACGAGCGCGATCTTCTGCTTGGTGCTCATCGTGCGTTTCCTGGACATGGGGGCCCCTTTCCTCCGACCGGCCGTCGGTCGGATCCGGTCCACGTGCCCTTGGAAACGGAGCGTCGTTGGTCTGGACCTCAATCCGTTCGGAATCTCGGACAGGTGGGGGCCGTCTGTGCTACGGGTCGGTAGCTTCGCCGTCCCAGCGGACCACCAGCCGCCCGCCCTCCTCCGTGACCCGTTGCCCGAACCCGGCGCAGGCGCGCCGGAACCGCCGGGCGATCCAGGCCCGTTCACCGCGGTCGGCCAGCCGGGTGAAGCAGAACTCGAGGGCGATCGGCACCGCCTCCAGCCGGACGGGGCGGTGGCCGGCGGGGTCGAAGGTGACGAGGAAGATCAGGCCACGGTCGTTGCGCAGCCGCGGATCGGTCGCGTAGTCGTCGACGAAGTCGCCGAGGTCGTGGAGCACCCCGTCCGTCACGCCGTGGAAGACGTGCGCGGAACTGCCCGCCACGAGCGTGGCGCCCGCCGTGCGCAGGGCCCCGGCGGCGTCCCGGATGTAGCGGGCCGGGCCGGTGGTCATGTTGGGCCCCCAGTGCGGGGTGACGAGGACCGCCTCCGTCCGCGCGCCCAGGCTCGCGACGCCGTCGGTGAGCCAGCGCGGGACGCCCTCGCGCAGGTCCGCGTAGGCCACCCCGGGGCGGTCCGGTCCCGCGGCGTACTCCGCCGGATGGTCGGTGACGCCGACGACGCCCAGGCTGGGGCGGCCCGCCGCGCCCCCGGGGCCGCCCAGCACCGCCGGGGCGCGCGCCGCGCTCTCGTCCGCTCCGGCCCCGACGGCGGCGATCCCGGCGGCGGCCAGGTGCTCCAGCGTGTCCAGCAACGCCGTCCGGCCGTAGTCCAGGGCATGGTTGTTGGCCAGGTTGACGCAGCTCACGCCCAGGTGCGTCAGGGCGCGCACGGCGACGGGCGGGGCACGGAAGAAGAAGGGCTTGAAGGGGTCGGGCCAGGGCTCACCGCGGTCGGAGATCGCGCACTCCAGGTTGAGGACGAAGAGGTCCGCCTCCCGCGCGACGGCCACGACCTCCTCGGAGAACAGCGCCTCCGGAGGGGCCTCGGCCAGCCGCGCGGCCACCATGCGGCCGAGCATGGTGTCGCCGGCCAGCCCGAGCTTCACCCTTCCATCGTGCACCCGGTGGCCCCCGGCGGGCTCACTCCTCCCCGCCCTCCCGAGAGCGGTCCTTCCACCGCGGGTCGTTCTCCCACTGCAGGTTCCGCTCGGCGGCCGTCTCCATCGCCCGCTCCGCGTCCGCGCGGCTCGGGTACGGCCCCATCCGGTCCTGGGCGGGGCACTCCGGCCCCTCCTCGACCTTGTGGTGCTCGATGCAGTAGAACCACTCGCCGGGCTTCCCCGCGGGCTTGCGGACTCGCCTGAACAGCGCCATCGTCCCTCCTCGTACGACGTCCTGCCGCCATGCTGCCCGACCGGCCGCCGATACACTCGCTGACATGTCTGTCCTGGTTCCCGGCAAGCTCTCCCCCACCCGTCCCGTGCCCGCCTCGATCCCGCGTCCGGAGTACGTGGGCAGGCCCGCGCCGCGGCCGTACGACGGCCCGGAGGTGCAGTCGGCGGAGACGATCGAGAAGATGCGGATCGCCTCGCGGATCGCCGCGCGGGCCATGGAGGAGGCGGCGAAGGCGATCGCGCCGGGTGTCACCACCGACGAGCTGGACCGGATCGCGCACGAGTACATGTGCGACCACCAGGCCTACCCCTCGGACCTCGGGTACCGGGGCTTCCCCAAGTCCCTGTGCTCCTCCATCAACGAGGTCATCTGCCACGGCATCCCCGACTCCACCGGGCTGCGCGACGGCGACATCGTCAACCTGGACGTCACCGCCTACATCCACGGGGTGCACGGGGACACCAACGCCACGTATCTCGTCGGCGAAGTCGCCGAGGAATCAAGGCTGTTGGTGGAGCGCACCCGGGAATCCCTGAATCGCGCCATCAAGTCGGTGAAGCCCGGGCGGCAGATCAATGTGATCGGCCGGGTCATCGAGTCCTATGCCAAACGGTTCAATTACGGTGTCGTGCGCGACTTCACGGGCCACGGCATCAATACCGCCTTCCACTCCGGCCTGATCGTCCCGCATTACGACGACCCGCGGGCGACCACGATCATGAAGCCGGGCATGACCTTCACCATCGAGCCGATGCTGACCCTGGGCACCCACGAGTACGAGATCTGGGACGACGGCTGGACGGTCGTCACCAAGGACCGCAAGCGCACCGCGCAGTTCGAGCACACCCTTGTGGTGACGGACACAGGCGCAGAGATCCTGACGCTTCCTTGACCTCCTCATGGGGATTCCTTTACCGGAATGCGGCCATGTCGCGATAGGCCTCGGATAGGTTAGGCAAGCCTTTCCCAGGAAAGGCTTGCCTAAGTCACAGCTTCCCGAGCCGCCTGGAGATCGCATGTCCGCCGTCCGCATGTCCGCAGTAGCCGCCGCCGGCATAGTGGTCGCCGTCACCGCCGTCACCGGGTGCGCGGAGAAGGCGGACGGCAAGGCGTCCGACGCCGTCACGGTGACCGCGACGGACACCAAGTGCGAGGTCTCCAGGACGACTTTCCCGGCCGGGCACGTGCAGCTGGCCGTCGAGAACAAGGGCTCCAAGGTCACCGAGGTCTACGTCTACACGCCCAGCGACCAGATCGTGACCGAGCGGGAGAACATCGGCCCCGGCACCAAGGCCACCATCACCGCCGAGATCAAGGCCGGTACGTACCAGATCGCCTGCAAGCCCGGCATGAAGGGCGACGGCATCCGCCAGAAGATCACCGTCACCGGCAAGGGCGCCGCCAAGGGCGACCCGCGCCTGGACGCCGCCGTGGCCGCGTACCGCAAGTACGCCCAGGAGCAGGCTGACCAGACGATCCCGGTGGTCCAGCAGTTCGCCGACGCCGTCAAGGCGGGCGACGTGGAGAAGGCCAAGTCGCTCTTCGCGCCCTCCCGGGTCGGCTGGGAGCGCACCGAGCCGGTGGCCGAGTCGTTCGGCGACATCGACCCGCTGACCGACACCCGCGAGGACGGCCTGGAGGACGGCCAGAAGTGGACCGGCTGGCACCGGCTGGAGAAGTCCCTGTGGCAGGACAAGAAGGCCGGGGCCGAGGAGGGCGCCCTCGCCGACCAGCTCGTCACCGACCTGAAGGACTGGCAGACCCGCGTCGGCAAGGCCGACATCACCGCCACCAGCATGGCCAACGGCGCCAAGGAGCTGCTGGACGAGGTCGCCACCGGCAAGATCACCGGTGAGGAGGACCGCTACTCCCACACCGACCTGTCGGACTTCCAGGCCAACGTCGAGGGCGCGATGAAGGCCTACGAACTGCTGAAGCCGGTCGCCGCCGAGAACGACGCGGCGCTCACCGCCGACCTCGACAAGCAGTTCCCGGCCCTGACGGCGCTGCTCGACAAGTACCGCAAGAGCGGCAGCACCACGGAGTTCGTCTCCTACGACACCGTCGGCAAGGACCAGCGCAAGGAGCTCTCGGACGCGGTCAACGCGCTCGCCGAGCCCCTGTCGAAGCTCGCCGCGGCCGTCGCCAAGTAACCCCCGGGGGGCAACGGACCATGTCCGATGAGAGTGTCACGTCGCGTCGCAAGGTGCTCGGCTGGACCGGTGCGGGTGTCGTCGTCGCGGCCGCCGCGGCCGGCGGCGCCGTGGCCGCGGTCCGCTCCGGGGACGACGTGCAGCCCGCGGGCGCCGCGGGCAGCGCGATCGCCTTCCACGGGGAGAACCAGGCCGGCATCACGACCCCGGTGCAGGACCGGCTCCACTTCGCGTCCTTCGACGTCAAGACCGAGGACCGCGAGGAACTGGTCGCGCTCCTGAAGGAATGGACCGACGCCGCCCGGAAGATGACGCAGGGCCGGCCGGTCGGCGAGGGCGCGGTCGGCGGCCTCGCCGAGGCCCCGCCGGACGACACCGGTGAGGCGCTGGGCCTGCAGCCCTCCCGGCTCACCCTCACCATCGGCTTCGGCCCCTCGCTGTTCACGACGAAGGACGGCGCGGACCGCTTCGGGCTGAAGGCGCACCGCCCCGGGGCGCTGGTGGACCTGCCCAAGTTCCCCGGTGACGCCCTCGACCCGAACCGCAGCGGCGGCGACCTGTGCGTCCAGGCCTGCGCGGACGACCCGCAGGTGGCGGTGCACGCCATCCGCAACCTGGCCCGGATCGGCTTCGGCAAGGTCGCGATGCGCTGGTCGCAGCTCGGCTTCGGCAAGACCTCCTCGACCACTCCCGAGGAGCAGACCCCGCGCAACCTGATGGGCTTCAAGGACGGCACGCACAACGTCGCGGGTTCCGACAGGGCCACCCAGGACGCGCACGTGTGGGTGTCCGCCAAGGACGGCCCGTCCTGGATGGCCGGCGGCTCGTACCTCGTCGCCCGTCGCATCCGGATGCACATCGAGACCTGGGACCGCACCCCGCTGCAGGAGCAGGAGCAGATCTTCGGCCGGACGAAGGGCGAGGGCGCCCCGATCGGCAGGCAGCGCGAGCACGACGCCCCGGACTTCAAGGCGATGCTCCCTGACGCGCACGTCCGGCTGGCGCACCCGGACAACAGCGGTGTGACGATCCTGCGCCGCGGCTACTCCTTCACCGACGGCACCGACGGCCTGGGCCGCCTGGACGCCGGGCTGTTCTTCATCGCGTACCAGCGCGATGTCCGGGACGGCTTCGTGCCGCTGCAGATGCGGCTGGCGAAGCTCGACTCCCTCAACGAGTACATCCAGCACGTGGGTTCGGCCGTCTACGCCGTACCGCCGGGCGTCCGGGACAAGGACGACTGGTGGGGCCGCGAGCTCTTCCGACACGACTGAGAGGAAGTACCGGCGGTGTTCGCCAACTACCTGATCGGGCTCCGTGAGGGCCTGGAGGCCAGCCTCGTGGTCTGCATCCTGGTCGCGTACCTGGTGAAGACCGACCGCAAGGACAAGCTGCCGCCGGTCTGGCTCGGCGTCGGCACCGCGGTCCTGGTGAGCATGGCCTTCGGCGCCGCGCTGCAGTTCGGCTCCTCCGAGCTGACCTTCGAGGCGCAGGAGGCGCTGGGCGGTTCGCTGTCGATCGTCGCGGTCGGCCTGGTGACCTGGATGGTCTTCTGGATGCGGCGCACCGCGCGCCACCTGAAGGCCGAACTCCACGGCAAGCTGGACGCCGCGATCGCCATGGGCACCGGGGCACTGGTGATCACCTCCTTCCTCGCCGTGGGGCGTGAAGGGCTGGAGACCTCGCTGTTCATCTGGACCGCCGTGCAGGCCACCGACGACGGCGTGCGCCCGCTGGTGGGCGCGGTGCTGGGCCTGCTGACCTCGGTGGTGCTGGGCTGGCTGTTCTACCGGGGCGCGCTGCGCATCAACCTGGCCAAGTTCTTCACTTGGACCGGCGCCATGCTGGTGGTGGTCGCGGCGGGCGTGCTCGCGTACGGCTTCCACGACCTGCAGGAGGCCGGCTGGCTGCCGGGGCTGGGGACCGAGGCCTTCGACGTCAGCGACCAGATCCCGCCGGACTCGTGGTACGGGACGCTGCTCAAGGGCGTGTTCAACTTCCAGCCGGACCCGACCTGGCTGCAGGTCGGCGTCTGGGCGCTGTACCTCGCGCCCACGATGTTCCTCTTCCTGCGCCCCGGCAGGGTCACCGCGCCGGCCGTCAAGCCGTCCGCCGCGGTTCCGGTCGGGGACGAGGGCTGAGGCCGCCGGGCTCCCGACCGCTTCACGGTCTCCGGGCCGGGGTCAGTGCAGCCAGCCGGCCGTCTCGGGCTCGGGCTCGACCTGGGCGCAGGCGTCGGTCAGCACCCCGAGCAGCGGCAGCGGGTCGGGCAGCACCTGGTCGGGTCCGTGGCCGGCGACCCACGCGACGGTGGCGCCGGAGGGCAGCCGCGAGGGCGGGAGCAGCACGTAGCTGGCGCGGTGGTGCCAGCGCAGGCCCGGGTGCTCGTCGACGGTCTCGGGATGGCAGTCCAGCTCGCACGGCCACCACTCGTCCTCGTCGGCCGTGGCACGGGTGGCGGTGAAGAACAGCATCCGCCCGTCGGAGACCGCGACGGGTCCGGCCGCGGAACCCTCGGCGGCCAGCCGCTCCAGGGCGATCCGGCCCGCCTCTGCGGGTACGTCCAGGACGTCGTGGGCGATGCCGGTGGCGGTGATGAAGTTGGCCAGGGGGTGCGCGCGCAGCCAGCGCCTGACCTGCTCCGCGTCCGTGGTGGCCTGGGTCTGCCAGGCGAAGGAGACGGGGTGCGTGCCCGGCGTGGGGCAGCCGATCCGGTCGCAGGAACAGCGGTAACCGGACACGGGCGACGGATGGGCGGCCGGCGCCAGCGGCAGGCCCGCGTCCGCGGCTTCCAGGAGGAGCTCGTCCCGGCGCAGGTCGTCCCCGTTCCGGCCACCGGCGGCCGCGCGGACCGCGGCCCCGTCCACTCCGGCGCCGCGCTCCCCCGCCTTGCGGCGCAGCCAGTCGGACAACCTGCCCTTGGTGACCATCGAGCCCCTTTCCTCGCCCCGTGAACCCTTGCTCCACCCTACGTAACGAGGGAAAGGCCGTAAGCGGAATCCACGGATGGTGGAAACCATCCTGCTCCCCGTCCGCATTCCGGCCGCGCGCGGGGTCCCCCTGCAGGACGGACCCCGTCCCGGGCGGATCCGGGCACGTTTCCCTTGTCCCCGCTGCCCACGGCACCCGGGGCGGCGACCGGCACCGGCCTCCCCTCCGTGACCACCGTCACCCGCGGGACGACGCGCCGTCCGCCCCGGAGGGCGGATCCGCGCTAGCCTGGTTTTCCGACAGGTTGTCGGCAACCCATTGACTTAGGGTCCCCTAAGTTGCGACGATTCCTGCAGGCCCGACGCAGGAGGATTCCCTTGACGCCAGCCCACGGCACCGCGACCGCACCGTTCTCGGCCGTCATCCGCTCCGCCAGCCACGACCGGCACACCGAGGCCGAGACCTCGACGTTCATCGGCGACCTGCTCGGCGGCCGCCTGGGGGTCGCCGCGTACGCGCGCTACACCGAGCAGCTCTGGTTCGTCTACCGGGCGCTGGAGGACGCCGCCGCGCACCTGGCCGGCGACCCCGTGGCCGGCCCCTTCCTGCGTCCGGAGCTGATGCGCGTCGCCGCCCTGGAACGCGACCTGGACCACCTGCTCGCGCCGGGCTGGCGCGACCGCGCCGGCGCGCTGCCCGAGACCCTCGCGTACGCCCGCCGCGTCACCGAGACCGCCCGCGCGTGGCCGGCGGGCTACGTCGCCCACCACTACACCCGCTACCTCGGCGACCTCTCGGGCGGCCAGGTCATCCGCGGCATCGCGGAGAAGACCTGGGGCTTCTCCCGCAAGGGCGACGGCGTGCGCTTCTACGTCTTCGACGCGATCGGCAACCCCGCGGCGTTCAAGCGCGAGTACCGGAGCCTGTTGGACGCCCTGCCGGTCGACGAGCTCGAGAAGCAGCGCGTCGTGGAGGAGTGCCGGCGGGCCTTCGCCCACAACTCGGCGGTCTTCGCCGCGCTGGGCCGCGAGTTCCCGCTGACCGCCTGACGGCCCGGCGGCCCGGCTGGTCCCCACCGTTCGGGCGCCCGTCCCCCGTAGGCCGTGTCGTCGAATGGCCTCCCTCAACCTTCGGCCGGGGGTGCCCCCGCCCCGCAACGCTCCCCCAGCTGACGCTGGGAGGTGTCCCCAGGCACGGCACCCCCAGCGAAGCCGGGGGAACCGCGGGGCCTGCCCTTCGGGCGGTGGGGGACCTCCCAGCGTCAGCTGGGGGAGCTCATGTGAGGACGCGGCCTAGCCGAGGGGGGAGGTCCAGCCCGAGGGGTCGACTCCGCCCGGGACCGGGGCCGCCGGGTCGTAGGGGGTGCGGGTGAAGACGAAGGAGCCGAGGTCGAGATGGCCGACGGTGCCGTCGGGGGCGCGCACCGCGCGGAGGGTCTCGCCGTCGTAGTAGCCGTCCAGGCCGGTCCAGGTGCCGTCCGGTTCCGCGCGGAAGCGGGCGCCGCGGGCGGTGCCCGACAGGGCGGTGAGTTCCAGGTCGCGGCCGGTGCGCAGGCGCAGGACGTGCGGGGCGGTGCCCCAGTACCAGGGGCCGGTGAGGGCGAGCAGCTCCGGGTCGGGGTCGGAGTCGGGCCGCCACGGCTCGGGGATGCGGGGCTCGCGCTCGGCGACGATGCGCAGCAGGTCGGCGGCGATCGTCGTGGCCGGGGCGCCGGTGGTGGAGTTGGCGAGGACGACCGCGCCGAGTCCCTCCTCCGTGTCGCACCACAGCCCGGCCACGAAGCCGGGCATCGAGCCGCCGTGCCCCACCAGCACCCGGCCGTCCGGGGTCTTCATCAGCTGCACGCCGAGGCCCTGGTCGTCGCCCGGCGCGGCCGGCCGGCGCATCTGCTCCAGCGTCGCGGGCACCAGGACGCGCGCGTCGCCCGCGGCGAGGAAGGCGGCCCAGCGGCACAGGTCGTCGGCGGTCGACCACAGTTCGCCCGCGGGGGCCATCAGCCCGGTGTCCTGCACGGCCTCGGCCATCATCAGCTCGGCGTACGGGTGGACGGCCCAGCCCCCGGCGTGCGGGGCCTGCGGGCGGCGCGTCGTACGGGTCATCCCCAGCGGTTCGAGGACCTCGGCGGTCAGCACCTCGTCCCAGGGCCGGCCGTCGTGGAGCGCCTCGACGACGGCGCCGAGCAGGGCGTACCCGGGGTTGGAGTAGTGGTGGCGTTCGCCGGCGGGGTGCAGCCGCGGCGTCCCGCCGAGGAGGTCGGCCGTCTCCGGCCGCAGCGCGCCGGGCGTGCGCTCCCACCAGGGGCCGGGGGTCTCCGCGGCCAGTCCGGCGGTGTGCGTGAGGAGTTGGCGCACGGTGACGCCGTCGGCGGGGGTGCCGCCGATGTGCTTCTCGACGGGGTCGTCCAGCCCGAGGCGCCCCGCGTCGCGCAGCCGCATGACCAGGACGGCCACGAAGGTCTTGGTGAGGGAGCCGATCCGGTACTGGGTGTCCCCGTCCGGGGCGTGCCCGTCCACGCAGGAGCGCGCTCCGGTCCACACGGCCTCGCCGTCCCGGACGACGGCTCCCACGAGGGAGGGAGTACGGCTGCTGGACTGGGCGACCGCGATGCGGTGCAGCAGGGCCCGGCGGGTGTCCGGAAGCAGGGCGTCGTCGGGGTCGGTCTGCGGTGTCGGCATGCGCTCACCTTAGAGGCGGGCCCGGGCGGGGTGCCGGGCGCATGGCACCGGCTTTGCCGTCCTCGCGGTCGCCCTCGGCCTGCCCGGCCTCGCGGCCCTCGGCTGACCGTCGGCCGGCGGCCGGGGTCGTCAACTGGTGAGGAGCACGCCGGCGTAGGAGACGGTGGCGATGAGGGTCCAGGAGATCAGGCCGACGGCGGCCACACGCGGCCCGGTTCGCGCCAGGGCGCGCAGGTGCACCATGCTGCCGAGCCCCACCATGGCCATGGCCAGCAGCAGTTGCTGCAGTTGCTCTGCTCCGTCGAGCACGCCGGCCGGCAGGACTCCGGTGCTGCGCACGGCGATCATGACGAGGAAGCCGACGACGAACAGGGGCAGCAGCGGGGTCCGCCGCGCGGAGGCGGCGGCGTCCGGCCCCGCGGCGCCCGACATGGCGTGCCGCCGGCGCAGGGCGTAGGCGACCGCGGCGACCAGGGGTGCCAGGAGCGCGACGCGCATCAGCTTGACGAGCACCGCCTCACCGAGTGCCGCCGGGCCCGCGGTCTGAGCCGTCGCGACGACCTGTCCGACGTCGTGCACGCCGGCCCCGGCCCAGCGGCCGAACTGCACGTCGTCCAGGCCGAGCGGGTGGTGCAGCAGCGGCAGCACGCCGATGGCGAGGGTGCCGCAGAGCGTGACCAGGGCGACGGACGCGGCCACGTCCTCCTCGTCGCTGCCGCTGACCTGGCTCACCGCGCCGATGGCGGAGGCACCGCAGATGGAGTAGCCGGTGGCGATGAGCAGCGGCTGGTCGCCGCGCAGGCCCATGCGGCGGCCGAGCCAGAGGGTGCCCCAGAAGGTGGCGGCCACGACGCACACCACCATGCCGGCCGTGGCCCAGCCGAGACCGAGCACGTCGTCGAGGCTCAGCTGCAGTCCCAGGATCACGATGCCGATGCGCATCAGCCGTTTCCCGGCGAAGGTGAGCCCCGGCCGGGCCCGGCCGCGCAGGGTCGCGCGCAGGCCCGGCAGGTTCGCGGCGGCGATGCCGAGGAGGACGGCGGTGGTGGGCACCGGCACGGCCGGCAGCAGCCGGTGCAGTGCGGTCGCCAGGACGGCGCCGAGGGCGGTGACCAGCAGCCCGGGCAGCACGGTGGCTGTGGCCCGGCGGCGGCCCGCACCGCCTCCGGCGGGGGACGCGGCGGGGCGGGCGGTCGGCGCCGCCCCACGGGCGACGGGCACGGGGGTGCGCGTCGCGGTGCGGAGGTTCACCGTTCGCCGACCGGCAGCCGGTAGACCCGCCGCACGCTGGAGCCCAGGCGGGAGATGTCGGCACCGTAGATGTGCAGCGATATGGCCTTGCCGGTCCCGCCGTTCCACACCTGGTGGATGTCGCCGGGCGGCGCGAAGCCGCAGACCTCGCCTTGGGCGTTGACGACGTCCTGGGTCGGGACGAGGCGGGAGCCGGTGCCGTCGGGGACCAGCCGGTAGCGGCGCTCGTGCTCCTGCCCCTGGTGCACCCCCGTGACGCACCAGGAGACGTGGTCGTGGATGGACGTCCGTTGCCCCGGCAGCCAGACCAGGGCGACGATCGAGAAGCTGCCGTCCTCCTCGGCGTGCAGGATGTGCTGCCGGTAGCGGTCCGGGTCGCCCTCGGCGTGCCGCTCGGCCAGCAGGTCGGGGGCGCCGAGGTGCGGCGCGAGCCGCTCGCCCACCAGGTGGGCCGTCGGGCCGGGCGGCAGGCCGCGGCCGACCGTCTCGCGCACCTCGTCGACGAGGCGGGCCAGCCGGGCGGTGGGCGCGGAGAGCGCCGGAACGGTCGCGGAGGTCATGTCCGCAGCGTCCGTGCGCACGGGCCCGCGCGTCCACTGACAGTTCCTTCACCCCGCTTTGCCCCTCCTTATGGATGGGGTGCGGGTCAGCAGCCGCTGCGCCGCTCGGCGACCGCCTTGAGCGCGTCGAGCACCAGGGCCGCGGCCGGGATCCGCAGATGGTCGCGCGGCACGTACGCCGCGACCCGGCGGCGGGAGACGGGGTCCAGCGGCCGGCCGGTGACCCGGTCCAGCCGCGTGAAGGACAGCGCCAGCCCGGGCATCATCGCGACCCCCAGCCCCTCCGCGACCAGCGACTGCACCACGAGGTTGTCGTCGGTGGCGAAGGCGATGTCGGGGGCGAAGCCCAGCTCGGCGCACTCGTGGAGGAAGTTGACCCGGCAGCGCATGCAGCCGGCGATCCAGCGTTCGTCGGCCAGGTCGCCGAGCCTGACCGAGCGGGACCTGGCCAGCCGGTGCCCGGCCGGCATCAGGACCATGAGCTGGTCCTCCAGCAGCGGGATCTCGACCAGGTCGTCCGGCACCGCCTCGTGCAGCCCCGGGTAGGTGAAGGCGAGGGTGATGTCGCACTCGCCGCGGGTGACCCGCTCCAGCGAGTCGGGCGGTTCGTCCCCCAGCAGCTCGACCCGTATCCCGGGGTGCTCGGCCGCGAGCAGGGCCAGCGCCTCGGGGATCAGGGTGGCGTTGGCGCTGGGGAAGGCGCACAGCCTCACCCGGCCGGTCTCCAGCCGGGTCACCGCGCCTATCTGCTCCCAGGCCACGGTGATGCTGTCGAGGATCGTCTCGGCGTGCCGGGCCAGCGCCTCACCCGCCTCGGTCAGCCGCATGCGCCGTCCGACGCGGACGAAGAGCGCGGTGCCCACCGAGCGCTCCAGGGCCTTCATCTGCTGGGTGACCGCGGGCTGGGTGTAGCCCAGCGCCGCGGCCGCGGCCGAGTAGGAGCCGGCCGTGACCACGGTGTGGAAGGTCTTGATGTGCCTGGAATCGAACACCCCCGAATCATAAGGGGAACTTTGGACAACCCGGCAGACGGCCCCCTCGTGCTTCTGGGAGGGCTCCGCCGGGGGGTGTTTGCGTCCGCAATCCGGTGCGGGGTGTCCGCTGTGGGTCCACCATGTCACTACGGCCTCAACCACACCGCGAGGAGCCTTCATTGAGCGCAGCGCGCACCGCCTCGTACCGCCGGTATCTGATGTGTCCTCCCACGTACTTCCGCGTCACGTACTCCATCAACCCCTGGATGGACCCCACGAAGCCGGTCGACCCCGCGCTCGCCCTGCTCCAGTGGGAGGACCTCCGCGACCGCTACCGCTCGCTGGGGCACACCGTCGAGATCCTGCAGCCGCTGCCGGGCCTGCCGGACATGGTCTTCGCCGCCAACGGCGCCACCGTGGTCGACGGCCGGGTCTTCGGCGCCCGCTTCGCCAACGCCGAGCGGGCCGCGGAGGCGCCCGCGCACCGCGAGTGGTTCCTGAACCGCGGTTACGGCGAGGTGCACGACCCGCACCACGTCAACGAGGGCGAGGGGGACTTCGCCGTCACCGGCAGCTGGCTGCTGGCCGGGAAGGGCTTCCGCAGCAGCCCGCTGTCGCACGCCGAGCTCCAGGAGTTCTTCGGCCGCCCCGTCATCGGCCTGGAGCTCACCGACCCGCACTTCTACCACCTCGACACGGCGCTGTGCGTGCTCGCCGGCGACGAGATCATGTACTACCCGGACGCCTTCTCCCCCGGCAGCCGCGCGGTGCTGCGCCGGCTCTTCCCCGACGCGCTGACCGCCACCCGCCAGGACGCCACGGCCTTCGGGCTCAACTGCGTCAGCGACGGCCTGAACGTCCTGGTCCCCTCCGGGGCCACCGGGCTGCTGCGGCGGCTGCGCGAGCGCGGCTTCGAGCCGGTGCCGGTGGACATGTCCGAACTGCACAAGGCCGGGGGCAGCGTGAAGTGCTGCACCATGGAGCTGCGCGACTGAGCGTGATACGAAAGGGCCCATGTCGCAGCTGCCCCTTCACCCCTCGTACGACGTCGTGATCGTCGGCGGCGGCCACAACGGCCTGGTCGCCGCCGCGTACCTCGCCCGCGCGGGCCGCTCCGTGCTCCTGCTGGAGCGGCTCCCGGGCACCGGCGGCGCCGCCGTCTCCACGCGGGCGTTCACCGGTCTGGACGCACGGCTGTCCCGGTACTCGTACCTGGTGAGCCTGCTGCCCCGGAAGATCGTCGACGACCTGGGGCTGCGCTTCGCCGTCCGGCGCCGCCGCATCTCCTCCTACACCCCCTACGGCGACGGCGGGCTCCTCGTCGACGCCGAGTCGCCGTCCGCGACGCGCGAGAGCTTCGTCCGGCTGACCGGCTCCGACCGCGACTTCGAGGCCTGGCAGCACTTCTACGGCATGACGCAGCGGGTCGCCGAGCGCGTCTTCCCGACGCTGACCGCGCCGCTGCCGTCCCGGGCCGAGCTGGAGCGGACCGTGGACGACCCGGAGGCCTGGTCGACGCTGTTCGAGCGGCCGCTGGGCGAGACCGTCGAGGCCGCCTTCGAGGACGACCTGGTGCGCGGCGTGGTGCTGACCGACGCCCTGATCGGCACCTTCACCCACGCGCACGACCCCTCCCTGCTGCAGAACCGCTGCTTCCTCTACCACGTCATCGGCGGCGGCACGGGTGACTGGGACGTGCCCGTCGGCGGCATGGGCGCCCTCACCGACGCCCTGGCGGACGCGGCCCGGGCGGCCGGGGCGGAGATCGTGACCGGCACCGAGGTCACGGCCGTCGAGACCGACGGCACCCGGGCCGAGGTGTCGTTCGAGGGCGGCAGCGTGGGCGCGGGGCACGTGCTGGTCAACGCCTCCCCGTACGCACTGGCCGGGCTGCTGGGCGAGACGGCCCCGGAGAAGCCCGAAGGCGCGCAGCTCAAGGTGAACATGCTGCTGCGGCGGCTGCCGCGGCTGCGCGACACCGCGGTAGACCCGCGCGACGCCTTCGCCGGCACCTTCCACATCGCCGAGTCGTACACCCAGCTGGACCGGGCCTACCGCGAGGCGGCCGAGGGCGCGGTGCCCACGGCGCCGCCGTCCGAGATCTACTGCCACTCGCTGACGGACCCGTCGATCCTCGCCCCCGACCTGGCCGCCCAGGGCGTGCACACCCTCACCCTCTTCGGGCTGCACGCCCCGGCGCGGCTCTTCGCCGACGACCCCGCGCAGGCCAAGGAAACCCTCCTCAAGGCCACCCTGGCGCAGCTGGACGCGGTGCTCGCGGAACCGCTGGCGGACTGCCTGGCGGTGGACGCGGACGGGCGGCCCTGCATCGAGGCGAAGTCCCCGCTCGACCTGGAGCGGGAGGTCGGCCTGCCCGGCGGGCACATCTTCCACCGCGACCTGGCGTTCCCCTACGCGGAGTCGGGCGGCGGCGCCTGGGGCGTGGGGACCGCGCACGCGAACGTGCTGCTGTGCGGGGCGGGCGCGGTGCGCGGCGGCGGGGTCAGCGGCGTCCCGGGGCACAACGCGGCCATGGCGGTGCTGGGCGACCGCTGAGCGCCCTGCGCGGTGCCGCACGCCGGCGGCGGGCGGTCGCCCCCGCGGACCCGGGGCTACTCCGGCTCCGCCGCGGGAGGCGGCCACGCGTCGCCCCAGGCGACGTCGCGGGCGGCACGGTAGAGCGCCCCGTGCCGCTTGCTGACGGTGTCGCGGCGCAGGCCGTCCTCGACCGTGCACAGGTCGATGAGGACCTGTCCCTTGCGGATCTGCGGATGCCGCACCACACGGTCCGGTGAGCCGTCGCCCGCCGCGGGGAAGCGGGCGGCCGCGACATAGCTGAACTTCTCGTCCTCGTACGGCAGGGAGCCCCCCTTGACCTGCCGGTGCAGCGAGGTGCGGGCGACCCGGGCCGCGAAGTGGCACCAGTCCGGGGCCTGCACCGGGCAGGTGCCGTCGTGGGGGCAGGGGGCGAGGACGTGGAAGCCGGCCGCGATGAGCCGCTCGCGCGCCGCGAGGACCCGGGCGTAGCCGTCCGGGGTGCCCGGTTCGACGACGAGCACGGCGCCGGCCGCGGCGCGCGCCGCCTCGGCGACGACCGCGTCGCGGTCGGCCTCCGTCAGCTCGCCGATGACGTACGACAGCGTGATCAGGTCCGCCTCGGGCAGCCGTGCCCCGGTGCCGAGCGGCGCCTTGTGCCAGCGCGCGTCCCGCACGCCGGCGTGCTCCGCCCCGGCGGCCAGCTCACGGCCGAGCGAGAGCGCGGCGTCCGACCAGTCGAGGACGGTGCTGGTGTGCGCCCCGTCCTCCCAGGCGTCGGCGACCGCCCAGGTCGCGGCGCCGGTCCCGCCGCCCACGTCCAGGTGGCTCGCCGGGGCCCACTCCCCCGCCCGGGCCCGGAACTCCGCCAGCGCCGCGCCGACCGCGGCGTGGGTGGCCGGCATGCGGTACGCCGCGTAGGCGGCGACGTCGGAGCGGTCGCGGAGGATCGGGGTGCTGCTGGGCGTACGCCCCCGGTAGGTGGCGATCAGCCGGTCGACGGCCTGGGTGGCACGGCCGGGCGGGAGCCCGTCGAGGAGACCGGCGAGGGCGGCTTGCAGAGAGGACACAAGGGTCAAGGGTAAGGGCCACCCGGAGCGGGCCGGCGCCGTCGCCGTCGCCGTCGCCGGTAGGGTGCACCGGCACCCGGTTCGCAGGAGGTCGCGCGGTGTTCGTGGAGATCGTGCTCAGGGCCCTGCCCCTCGACCGCGACGAGGTCGAGGAGGCGCTCGCGGCCGCGTTCGAGGCCGACGGCGAGATCACGGGCGCCGGGACCGGCATGGGCAGCTGCCACCTCGACCTGGAGCTCGACGACGACGTGGACAGGGACGGCGCTCTGCGCAGGATCCACCACACCCTGCGGGAACTCGGCGTGAGTGACCACGCCCAGGTGATCGTCCGCGACTGACACCGGCGCTAGGCTCCGCCGTCATGACCTCGCCGGACGAGCAAGTGACGGATGCGCGACGTGACT
The DNA here is from genome assembly GCF_033792765.1 of Streptomyces sp. PA03-6a. NCBI lineage: Bacteria > Bacillati > Actinomycetota > Actinomycetes > Kitasatosporales > Streptomycetaceae > Streptomyces > Streptomyces sp. PA03-6a. Next base: position 24,999 of record NZ_JARAVK010000073.1, read on the forward strand.
TCGGCCGCCTGTGGGGCGCCTACGCGGTGAGCGCGGCGGGGAGCGCGGTCGGCTCCGGGGCCCTGCCGCTGGTGGCCGTCCTGGCGCTGGACGTCACGACCTTCCAGGTCTCCCTGCTCGCGGCGCTGTCGGCGCTCGCGGGCGCCGCCATCACCCTCCCCCTGGGCGGCCGCATCGAGCACCGCCGCAAACGGCCGGTCATGATCACCGCGGATCTGCTCCGCTGCCTCGTGCTGCTCAGCGTCCCGGTCGCGGCGGCCCTCGGCGTGCTCACCTTCGCGCAGTTGTGCCTGGTGGGCATCGTCCAGGCGGCCGCGGCCATCGTGTTCGGCGCGGCGAGCACCGCGCACCTCAAGGGCCTCGTCCCGCCGGCGGACCGTCTCCGGGCGGCCTCGCGGCTGGAGACCACCGACTGGCTCAGCCTGAGCGCGGGGCCGCCGGTCGGCGGACTGCTCGTCACCGCCTTCGGGGCGACGGTCACCCTGGCCGTGGACGCGGTCTCCTTCCTGCTGTCCGCGCTGGGCGTCCGCCGGATCCGCCGGCCCGAACCGGAGCCCCCGGCCCGGGCCGGGTCGCACGGCCGCGGCCGGGACCTCGTGGCCGGCTGGACCTACGTCCTGGGACACCGCGGACTGCGGCCGCTCTTCTGGAACGCCATGCTCTTCGGCGGGTCCATCATGATGAGCAACCCGCTGCTGGCCGTCCTGATGCTCCGCGAACTCCACTTCACCCCGTGGCAGTACGGCCTGGCGCTGGGGCTGCCGTGCCTCGGCGGTGTCCTGGGCTCCCGCCTCACCGCCCCGCTGACCGGCCGGCTCGGCCCGCACCGGGTGCTGCTGCTGTTCGGGGTGCTGCGCACCCCCTGGCTCCTGCTGCTCGCCTGGGCGCCGGCCGGTCCCCTCGGGCCCGTCGTCCTGGTCACCGCCGACACCTTCCTGCTGCTGGCCGCCGGGGTCTTCAACCCGTCGTTCATCACGTACCGCATGGCCGCCACGGACGACGGCGTCATGACCCGGGTGGTGACCGCGTGGTCGGTGAGTTCCAAGACGGCCCAGCCCCTGTCCATGCTGGCCGGCGGCGTCATCGCCGCCGTGGCGGGCGTCCGCGTCGCGATCGTCGTCGCGGGCGTGCTGTGCCTGGCCAGCGCCCTGCTCCTGCCCTGGCGTGCCCTGCCGTCCACGGCGACCGGCCCCGGCCGGGCGGAGGGGCGGGAGGAGGCCGAGCCCTCGGGCAAACCCGCCACGACCTGAACCGGGCCCCGACAACAGGGGGTTGACAACGACAACCCCGGGTTGTCACCCTGTGGTCATGGCAGACACCAGGGACCTCTCCGCGCACGAACCTGCCCTCCGCCGCATCAAGGAGGTACGGGCGCAGGCCATCCACCACGCCCGCCTCGCCCAGCAGTTCGCCGCCGAGCGGCGCGAGTTGATGCAGGACCTGATCGGCCAGGGCGTGTCGCAGGCCGACATCGCACGGGAGCTCGGGGTGACGCGGCAGGCGATCCAGAAGATGCTGGCGGGCTAGGCCGTGTCGTCAAAGTCCCGCCTGCCCAGCGGCGCCTGGCACGGCACCTCGCTGCGTTGTCGAATCGTCCGAGTAGCCCACTACGAGGACGACTCTCCGCCTTACGATGCACCGCACCAGACGCCGCTGGGCCCGCCCTCCGGGCGGCCGGCGCTCCTTTGACGACACGGCCTAGGCACCTCTTCCCGGACCCGGCGTTCACACCCTGGCGCCGCGGCCCGTCGTACGGCGCGCGACCCCCGCGGCGAGGGCGCGGCAGCGCCCACCGCATCCGCGGACGGCGACGGGACCGGCACCACCGGAGCGGCCACCCGCCCCGGAGCCCGGACACCCGTCGGCCACCGGCCTGCGAGCCGCCCCCACGCCGAAGGCACCGCGCGGTCAGCCCGTCCGCCGTGCCGCGCCGGACTGGGGGAACAGCGGTGCGGGGGACGGGAGGCGGCCGTCGTCCCCGGCCGCGCAGCGCCGCGCGATCAGGGCCGCGGCACCCGGCAGGAAGGGCTCCAGTTCACCGGCGAGTGCACGGCAGGCGTGCACGAGGGCGGCCAGCACCGCGTCCAGGCGGCGGCCGGCGGAGGCGTTGCGGTGCCGGCGTTCGGCGCGGGCCAGCTCCCAGGGCCGGGTCTCGTCGATGCAGCGGTTGGCCTCGTCGACGATCCGCCAGACGGCGGCCGTGGCACGCCGGAAGTCCACGTCGTGCAGCGCCGCCGCGACGGCGTCCGGCGCTTCCCGGCATGCCGTCAGCAAGGCCTCCGTGCCCGGCTCTCCGGACCCGCCCGCCTCCGGGACGACGCCGTCACGGAACCGGTGGACCATCGTCACCACCCGGTGCACCAGGTTGCCGAGCCCCCCGGCCAGGTCCGCGTCGGCGCGGGCGACCAGCCGTTCGCGCGTGAAGTCGGCGTCGCCGACCCGCGGCACCTCGCGCAGCAGCCACCAGCGCACCGCGTCGGTGCCGTGCTCGGCGGTCAGTTCCTCCGGGTCGACGGTGGTGCCCGCCGACTTGCTGATCTTGCGCCCCTCCACCGTCAGGTAGTCGTGGACGAGGACGTCCGTCGGCAGCGGCAGCCCCGCCGACAGCAGCATCGCGGGCCAGTAGACGGCGTGGAAGCGCAGCACGCCCTTGCCCACCAGGTGCACGCGCCGCCCGTCGCCCGCCCACCACCGGCCGTACGCCGCGTCGCCCTCCCCGTCGGGGCCGCCGTAGCCGAGGCTGGTGACGTAGTTGCCGAGCGCGTCCCACCAGACGTAGATCACCTGCCCGGGGTCTCCGGGCACCGGGATGCCCCAGCCACGGGCCCGGGTCTGGGACCGGGAGACGGAGAAGTCGCGCAGCCCGCGCGCGAGCAGGGCGAGCACCTCGTTGCGGCGCGCGGCCGGCTCGATGCGCAGCCGCCCGTCCTCGATCAGCCCGCGCAGCTCGTCGGTGTACCGGGACAGCCGGAAGAACCAGTTCTCCTCCGCGACCGTCTGCGGCTCGGTGCCGTGCTCGGCGCAGCGGCCGCCCACCAGGTCGTCCGGGGTGTAGAACTGCTCGCAGCCCACGCAGTACAGGCCCTCGTAGTGCTCGCGGTAGAGGTCGCCCGCGGCGGCGCAGCGCCGCCAGAGCCGCTCCACGCCCGCGCGGTGGCGGGGGTCGCGGCTGGTGCGGATGAAGTCGTCCAGGGAGAGCGCGAGCGGGCCGTCCAGGGCCGCGAAGGCGGCCGCGTTGCGGTCCACGAGGTCCTGGACGGGGATGCCCTCGGCCTCGGCGGCCAGCACGTTCTTCAGCGAGTTGTCGTCGGTGCCGCTGAGGAAGCGCACCGGTTCCCCGCGTCGGCGGTGGTGCCGGGCCAGCACGTCCGCCTGCACCAGTTCGAGCGCGAAGCCGAGGTGGGGGCGGGCGTTGACGTACGGGATGGTGGTGGTGACGTAGAAACGGGAAGCCTGGGGCGCGGTCATCGGAACCTCCGGGAAGGACGGTGGCGGGGCTCCGACGCGCAAAAGGATCGAGGCCCCGGTGGGGGGCCTCGGAAGACGCGGACGCGTCCGGTGTCAGCGGCCCCGGGCGGGGGCCATCATCTGCCGGTGGTACGGGTTCGCGATCATGCCTCGATGCTAGCAGCCGGGGCGCCCGGTTCGCGGAACCATTTCGCCCGGAAGGCGACGCGCAAGAGCCGCCCGGTGTGGGGCGGGACGGCTCCCTGAGGGGTCGTCACACGGCGGGCCTGGCCGGCCGTCCCGTCACATGGGTGAGCAGCAGGGCGATGTCGTCGTTGCGCGGGCCGGACCGCTGTGCGTGCCCGAGGAGGCTGTCGGCCAGGGCGTCCATCGAGGCGTCCGGGCCGGCCCGGGCGAGGTGCGCCGCGAGGTCGGCGGCGGACACGTCGATGTCGACGCCCGGGGTCTCCACCAGGCCGTCGGTGTACAGCGCCAGCACCGCGCCGGGCGGCAGCGCGATCTCCGTCGTCGGGTAGCAGGCGTCGGGGTCGACGCCCAGCAGCGGGCCGGGCGGCAGCGGCAGCACCACGGTGGTGCCGTCCGGGTGCCGCAGCACCGGCGGCGGGTGTCCGGCGGTGGCCACGCAGGCGGTGTGCCGTTCCAGGTCCAGCTGGGCGTAGAGGCAGCTGGCGAGCAGGCCGGGGTCGAGGTCGACGAGCAGCCGGTTGGAGCGGGCCAGCACCTCGCTGGGGGAGGCGCCCGCGGTGGCGCGGACGGCGGTGCGGACCTCCCCCATGAGCGCGGCGGCGTTCACGTTGTGACCCTGGACGTCGCCGATCGTCACGGCGCAGGTGGTCGTGTCCAGCCGGATCACGTCGTAGAAGTCGCCGCCGATGTCGATGCCGCGGGTGGCCGGCATGTAGCGGGCGGCCACCTCCAGGCCGGGGACGTCCGGCAGGGCGCGGGGCAGCAGCCGCGCCTGCAGGCTGATGGCGAGGTTGTGCTCGGCGTCGTACAGGCGCGCCCGGTCCAGGGCCTGCGCGACCAGGCCGGCGATCGAGATGAGGACGCTGCGCTCGCCGGAGGAGAAGGGGTGCGGGCGGTCGTAGGCCAGGGCCATGGTGCCGACGGGCCGGCCCGAGGTGATCAGGGGCAGGAAGGCCCAGGCGGCCTTGCGGTCCCGGACGACCGTGCCGGGGTAGATACGCAGGAACTCGTCGACGTTGGCGAAGAAGCCCGGGACCCCGGTCTTGAGGACGCGCACGGCCGGGTTGTCGACGTCCATCGGCTGGGCGTCGACGGACTCCATGAAGTCCTCGTGGTAGCCCCGGTGCCCGATGATCCGCAGTCGTCCCTCCTCGGCGGTCAGCAGGGCCACTGCCTGCACGCCGAAGACGGACAGCATCTGCTCGACGACCAGGTCGATGACGTCCTGCGTGCCGACGGCCTCGGTGAGCGTGGCCGACATGTGCAGCAGGTGGTACAGGGCGATGGCCCGGTCCGGCGTGGGGCCCGCGGGCAGCTGCGCCGCGGGGGTGTCCGCGGCCTCGGGCGTGGGGGCGGGCGTGACGCGGACGCTCACACCGGTGCCGTCCGGGTAGAGCTCGAAGGTGAGCCAGCGGTCCGGTGGGCGCAGCGCCGTGGCCGAGCCGGGACGGCGGCTGATCATCGCGCTGCGGAAGCGGTCCTCGAAGACCGGGTCGTCCAGCCAGGACAGCAGCTCCCAGGGCTCGGTGCCCAGGAGGTCGGGCACCTCCGCCCCGAGCAGGGCGGCGGCGGTCTCCGTGACGAAGGTGATCCGGCCGTCCAGGTCCAGGGCCAAGGAGCCCTCCGGGAGCCGTTCCGCGAGGTCGGCGGCGGCCAGGGCCTCGTCCGGGCCGTGGGTGCGGGTGCGGAGCGCGGGCAGCACCCGCGGCTCGGCGGGGGGCAGCACCGGCTCGCCGTCCTCGGCGGCCCTGCGCAGGAGGCGGCCCATGCGGTCGCAGGCCCCGCGGTACGCCTCCCGGGCCCGCCGGGTGATCCGCCCGGGATGCCCGCCGGGCCACACCAGGCACAGCGCGCCCCAGATGGTGGAGCCGCTGGTGATCGGGGCCGCGGCGAGCGGGAAGTCGTACGGCAGGACCAGGGCGAGCCGGGGGTACAGCCGGGCGGTGTCCTCGTGGCCGCACAGCAGCACCATGCGTCGTTCGCGGACGGCGTCGGCGATGGGGCTGGAGGCGCCGGGCGCCACCCGCCCCCAGATCGTGTCGATCTTGCGCGAGACGCCGACGACCACCGTCAGCCGCAGCAGGTCCTGCTCGGGGGTCATCAGGTAGACCAGGCCCATGGAGGCGCCCGTGTCGCGCACCACCTGGCTCAGCGGGGAGTCCAGCAGCGCCGGACCGGTGTCCGCGGCGACGAGACCGGCGAGGTCCGGCGGCATGCCCTCACCGCCCCCCGTCCGGTGCCGGGTCCGGTCGCGTCCTGACCTCGGGGACCATCGACTCCTGCGCCTCCGTTCCGCCGTGGGGGCCGGCCGGCCGACGCGGCGGCCGCCCGGGATCGCCACCCCACGTCAGCTGCCAAACTACCCGATGAACCGCATGCGGCACCTTTCGGGCGGCCGCCCCCGCCGTCCGCCGTGCCCGGCACGTCCCTGCGGCCCCGCGGGGCTCACGGGCTCACCCGGCTCACGGCACCGGGCTCACGCCACGCCGAGCGCCCTCGCGAACCGCGTGCCCGCGGCAGCCCGGGGCACGCTGCCGTCCCGCCAGGTACGGCACGGGTGAACGGAGTTGGCCAGCAGCACCAGGAAGCCGTCGGTGGCCGGGTCGATCACCATGCTGGTGCCGGTGAACCCGGTGTGGCCCGCCGCCCCGCGCCCCGCGAGGGCGCCCATGAACCAGGGCCGGTCCAGCTCGAAGCCGGGGTAGGGGCCGCCGCCGTCCAGCAGCGCACGGCAGAACAGGGCGAGGTCCCAGGCGGTGGAGAACAGCCCCGCGTGGCCGGCCACACCACCCATGACGTGGGCGTTCTCGTCGTGGACGGTCCCACGGAGCGGGCCGCGGTCCAGCCGGGCCCAGGGCCTGCGCTGGTCCTCGGTGGCGGCGATCCGCGGGGCCCAGGAGGCGGGCGGGTTGTAGCGGGTGTCGTACATCCCGAGCGGGTCGGTGACGTCCTCCCGCACGAGGGCGTCGAGGGCCTCGCCGGTGGTCCGCTCCAGGACGTGCTGCAGCGCGATGAGGTTGAGGTCGGAGTAGATCCGCTCGGTGCCGGGCGCGACGACCGGCGCCTCCTCCCAGAGCAGCTTCGCCCGGGCCTCGGCGTCGGGGTGGTCGTGGAACGGCAGCTCGGGACGGAGTCCGGAGGTGTGGTCGAGGAGTTGTCCCACGGTGATGCGCTGCTTGCCCGCGGCGGCGAACTCGGGCACGTAGGCCGCGACCTCCCGGCCGAGTTCCAGCCGGCCCACCGCGACGACGGCGGTGAAGAGTTTGGTCAGCGAGGCCAGGTCGAAGACCGTGTCCGGCCGCATCGGCACCCATCGCCCGCGGGGCAGCTCCACGCCGCGGTCGGCGCCCTCGTCGTAGGAGGCGTAGCGCACCGCCCAGCCCACGGCCTCGTGGAGGGCGACCGTCCCGCCTCGGCCCGCCAGGACCACCGCCCCCGCGCACCACGGATGCACGGAGGGGGGCACGGGCTCCAGATATGAGGTGATGTCCTCGACGAGCAGACTCAGCTCGTCGCCACGCAGCTGCGCCTCAAGGGAGGTACCTCTCGACAGCTGCGGGGCCATGCTCCTCCAGCAACTTGCGGGCCTTCTCGATGAGGGCCGGCGTCGGCTCACGGCCGGAGGCCATGACCAGGTCCTCCGGATCGATCATGTGTTCGGACCCGGTGTGCAGACAACTGTCCGCAGTCTTCCAGGCCCACCTGCTCTCGTCGATCGGCTCGGACATCGCTGCCTCCTGACTCGGCGCGGCAATGACGGCACGTGTCACCGTGCATCCACAGTACGCCGCCACGGTCGGCACAGCCCGGCGAAGCAGACCCAGGCCGCCAGGACGCTGCCCAGCTGCACCAGGGCCATCGGCACCGCCGTGTGCTCGCCCGCGATCCCGACGAGCGGCGAGGCGACGGCGCCCACCAGGAAGGAGGTCGTGCCGAGCAGCGCGGAGGCCGAGCCGGCGGCGTGCCGGGTGCGCATCAGCGCGAGCGCGTTGGTGTTGGGCAGGACCAGGCTCATCGCCGCCATCAGCACGAAGAGCCCCGCGGCCACCGGCACCAGCCCCACCGGCCCGAGCCACCCCGCGGTCAGCGCCAGCAGCACGGCCGCGGCCACCGTGATCACCGCCAGCCCCACCCCGGTCACCTTGTCCATGCTGACCCGCCCGACCAGGATCTTGCCGTTGACCTGGCCCAGCGCCACCAGGCCGACGGAGTTGAGGCCGAAGAGCAGGCTGTAGGTCTGCGGCGAGGCCCCGTAGATCTCCTGGACGACGAACGAGGACGCCGAGACGTAGGCGAACAGCGCGGCGAAGGTGAAGCCGCCGGTGAGCATGTAGCCGGTGAAGGCGCGGTCGGCCAGCAGCCCGCGCATCGCCCCCAGCGTGGCGCCGAACCCGCCGCCGTGACGGTCCGCGGGACGCAGCGTCTCGGGCAGGCAGCGCCACACCACGAGGGTGAGCAGCACGCCCACCACGGTCAGCACGACGAAGACCCCGCGCCAGTCGGTGATCCGCAGCACCTGCCCGCCGATGAGCGGCGCGACGATCGGCGCGACCCCGGAGATCAGCATCAGGGTGGAGAAGAAGCGCGCCATCGCGACCCCGTCGTACAGGTCGCGGACGATCGCGCGGGCGATCACGATGCCGGCCGCGCCGGTGAGGCCCTGCAGCAGCCGGAAGCCGATCAGCAGTTCCGTGGTGGGTGCGAAGGCGCAGACGGCGGTGGCGAGGACGTAGAGCGCCATGCCGGCCAGCAGCGGGCGGCGGCGGCCCCAGCGGTCGCTCATGGGGCCGACGATCATCTGCCCGAGGGCGAGTCCGAGCAGGCACGCGGTGAGCGTGAGCTGCACCGTGACCGCCGGGCTGCGCAGGTCCTCGGTGACCTGCGGCAGAGCCGGCAGGTACATGTCCATGGAGAGCGCGGGGAGCGCGCTGAGCGCGCCGAGCAGGAACGTCACCATCAGGCTGGTGCGAGCTCCTGGGACGTCTCCGGCGCGTCGTACCGGGGTGGACGGCCCCGGTGTGGATATCTGGTCGGGCGGGGTCGCGCCGGCTTCCGGCATGGGTCTCTCTCCGTGGTGTGTGAATCGTTCTCTATGCTCTCAGCAATCACGAGGTGGTCGAGGCCAGGTGGGGGCAGATTCATGACGGAATCGGTCGGTTCCGGTAGGAAAGTGCGCTGGGGCATCCTGGCCACCGGCGGCATCGCGGCGTCCTTCGCCGAGGACCTGCGGGAGATGAAGGACGACGCGGAGATCGTCGCGGTCGGCTCGCGCAGCCTCGCCTCCGCGCGCGCCTTCGCGGACCGCTTCGGCATCCCGCGCGCGTACGGCAGCTGGACCGAACTCGCCGACGACGAGAGCGTCGACGTGGTGTACGTCGCCACCCCGCACTCGGCGCACCGCGTCGCGGCCGGGCTGTGCCTGCGGGCCGGACGGTCGGTGCTGTGCGAGAAGCCGTTCACCGTCAACGCGGTCGAGGCGCGCGAGCTGGCCGACCTCGCCAAGGCCCGCGGGCTCTTCCTGATGGAGGCGATGTGGACCTACTGCAACCCCGTGGTGCGGCGGCTGACCGAACTGGTCGCGGACGGGGCGGTCGGCGAGGTCCGCTGCGTGCACGCGGACTTCGGCCTCGCCGGTCCCTTCGAGCCCGGCCACCGGCTGCTCGACCCGGCCCTCGGCGGCGGCGCCCTGCTGGACCTGGGCGTCTACCCGGTGTCCTTCGCCCACCTGCTGCTCGGTGAGCCCGACGAGGTCCAGGCCTGGGCCCACCTGACCGAGCACGGCGTGGACGACAACACCGGCATGCTGCTCGGGTACGACAGCGGCGCCATGGCAGTGCTCAGCTGCTCCCTCACCGCCGGCACAGCCCAGACCGCGGTGGTCACCGGCTCCGCGGGACGGATCGAGGTTCCCCCCAGTTTCTTCCACCCGGACCGCTTCGTGCTGCACCGCGAGGGCCGCGAGCCGGAGGAGTTCGGCGCCCCGGACGACGGACTGCGCGGGCTGCAGTACGAGGCGGCCGAGGTCATGCGCTGCCTGCGCGCGGGCGAGCGCGAGTCCCCGCTCGTCCCGCTGGAGGGCAGCCTCGCCGTCATGCGGACGCTCGACACGGTCCGGGACCGCATCGGCGTCCGCTACCCCGGTGAGGACTGAGCCCGTCAGGTCTCCCGCAGACCGGGGTCCCCGGCCTCGGTCACGAAGGACGCCGCGGTGGTCAGGTCGGCACCCGGGGTCGTCACGGAGTCGACGGTCTTGAAGTCGGCCCGCGCCTCCTCGGCGTCCAGCCGGACGGTCACGTAGCCGCGGCGCCCGTCGTAGAAGCGCAGGTGCGGGTTGGCGGCCAGGAGCGACGACCAGTTGGACGGGCGCGGGGAGCCGTCGCGGCCGCTGCTGATCGAGCTGGTGACCAGCTCCGTTCCGACGGTGCGCGAGGTGGGGTCGTCCCAGTCGGCCTTGATGTCCATCGCGTAGTGGACGTGCACGTCGCCGGTGAGCACCAGCAGGTTCTCGATGCCGGCGGCGCCCGCCCCGGCCAGCACGCGGTCCCGGGAGGCCGGGTAGCCGTCCCAGGCGTCCATGCTGAGCGGGGAGGCGGCGGCGTTCTTCCGCCGGGAGAACACCACCTGCTGCGGGATCACGTTCCAGACGGCGTGCGAGCGGGCGAAGCCGTCCAGCAGCCAGCGCTCCTGGGTCGTCCCGGTCATCGTGCGCGCCGGGTCCTGCGACTGCGGCCCGGGGTCGTGCCAGCGGCCCCGGTACGCCTGGTCGGTGCGGTACTGGCGGGTGTCGAGGATGTCGAACTGCGCGAGCCTTCCGTAGTGGAAGCGGCGGTAGAGCGTCATGTCCGGGCCCCGGGGGAACTGCGGGAGGCGCAGCGGCTGGTTCTCCCAGTAGGCCCGGTAGGCGGCGGCGCGGCGGACCAGGAACGCGTCGGCGGGGCCGCCGTGCTCGTCGCTGCCGCCCGCGTAGTTGTTCTCGGTCTCGTGGTCGTCCCAGGTCACGAACCAGGGGAAGGCGGCGTGCGCGGCCTGCAGGTCGGGGTCGGACTTGTAGAGGGCGTAGCGCAGGCGGTAGTCCTCCAGCGTCACCGTCTCCTTGGCGAACCACTCCGGCAGGGTGCGGTCGGTGAGGGCGCGGGCGCCGCCGGTGGCGCTGACGGCGTACTCGTAGAGGTAGTCGCCCAGGTGGAAGACGGCGTCGACGTCCTCGTTCGCGAGGTGACCGAACGCGGTGAAGTACCCGTCGTGGTACGCCTGGCAGCTCACCGCGGCCAGCCGCATCTCGTACGGGAGGGCACCCGGCGCGGGGGCGGTGCGGGTACGGCCCGGAGGGCTGATCCAGGGGCCCACGCGGAAGCGGTAGTAGTACACCCGGTCCGGCCGGAGGCCCTGGACGTCGACGTGCACGGTGTGGCCGAACTCCGGGTGCGCCAGGGCGGTACCGCGGCGGACGACCCGCGCGAACCGGTCGTCCCGCGCGATCTCCCACCGGACGGGCACGCGGGCCTCGGGCAGTCCGTCGCCCGGTGCCGGCTCGTACGGGCGCGGCGCGAGCCGGGTCCACAGCACCACGCCCGAAGGCGTGGGGTCTCCCGACGCGACACCCAGCGTGAACGGGTCCCCGGCCAGCGCCCCGGGCGGCGCCTCGGCCGCCTGCGCGGCACCGGCGACGGGCAGGTTCGTGCTGAACGCGAGGGCCGCGGCGGCCCCCGTGACGGTCAGGAAGCGGCGGCGGTCGAGCAGCGCCGCCGCGGCGCGCAGCGTGCGGTCATGGCGGCTGCGGGCCTGCGGGTGCGTCACGTGTCCCTCCCTGGCGGTGGGTTGCGTGGCCCGGGTCGCGCACACGGACTCCCGGAACCCCCCGTTCGGCCCACGGTGTCCCTGTCTCGTTGTTGACGCCGCGTCAGCTCCGCGACCCGGAACGGCCACCCTAACCGGGACATCCCGCCCCCGCGACGCGAAGCCCCCCGTCCGGGAAGCTCCCGGGCGGCAGAGGGTGTGCGGCCCGGGGCGCCCTTCCCCCGCCCCGGCAGCCCGCCGAGATCACCCCGACCGGGGACACCGCACGCACAGGTCGCACCCCCGCCAACGGGGTGACGGCCCGTCAAGACAAGCGACTGTCACGGACCGGGCGCACGCCCACCGATACGCCCCCCGTCACACCCGGACCCGAGCCCGCACACCGCCACCGCCCCACGCCGGGAAGGCGTGGGCGGGCGGGAAGAACACCGCCCACCGGCCCGCGGGCCGCGAGGCACCCGCCCGCGCGGGCCTGCCGCTACGCGGCCCCGTGGGCCGGGGCGATGGCCTCGATGCGTTGGGCCAGACCGAAGTCCCGCTCCGTGAGCCGGCCGCCCGCCGCGTGCGTGGTGACGGAGACGGCGACCGTCTGGTAACCCAGCGTCAGGTCGCTGTGGTGGTTCAGCTCGTCCTGGATCTGCGCGATGTGCATCACGAAGACCGCCGCCGGGATGTGCGGCAGCCGGTACGTGCGCAGCAGGCTCGCGCCGTCCTCGGAGAGGGACCAGCCGGGCAGCTCGGCGAGGCGGTCCTCGATCTCCTTGTGCGACAGGGGTTCGGCGTAGGGTGACATGGTTTCATCGTGGCACCGCATACCCTGCGGAGCCATGACTGAGATCGCGGGAAATGGAACGGGCACCGCGCGCCGGGTCGCGGTGGTCACCGGGGCCGGGTCGGGCATCGGGCGGGCGGTGGCACGCGAACTGGCGGCCTCGGGCTGGGCCGTGGCCCTGGCCGGCCGGCGGGAGGAGGCGCTGCGCCGGACCGCCGACGGGCTGCCGGACGCGGCGGTGGCGGTCATCCCGACGGACGTCACCCGCCCGGAGGCGGTGGACGCGCTGTTCGCCGCCGTGGGCGCCCGCTTCGGCCGGGTCGACCTGCTGTTCAACAACGCGGGCACGGGGGCGCCCGCCGTGCCGGTGGACGAGTTGACGTACGAGCAGTGGCGTGCCGTCGTCGACGTCAACCTCACCGGCGCGTTCCTGTGCGCGCAGGCCGCCTTCCGGACGATGCGCGCGCAGCGGCCGCAGGGCGGCCGGATCATCAACAACGGGTCGATCTCCGCGCACGCGCCGCGGCCGCTGAGCGTGGCGTACACGGCGACCAAGCACGCCGTCACCGGGCTGACGAAGTCCCTGTCGCTGGACGGCCGTCCGTACCGGGTCGCCTGCGGCCAGATCGACATCGGCAACGCGGCCACGGAGATGACGGAGCGGATGGCGGCCGGGACCCTGCAGGCGGACGGGCGGCTGATGACCGAGCCCCGGATGGACGTCGCCGACGTGGCCCGCACCGTCGCGCACATGGCCGCGCTGCCGCTGGAGTCGAACGTGCAGTTCGCGACGGTGATGGCGACGACGATGCCGTACATCGGCCGCGGCTGACGCCGCAGCGGGGGCCACAGCCACCCGCGGCCGAATTCGACCACTTCACCCACGGAAATGGTCAAGTCCGAAATACGTCCCATAGGACTGCTTGCGTCGCGTTACGTTGCGGCATGCTCTCCAAGCACCACCGCGACGTATGGTCAGAAACGCCCGCAGACGATGTCGGGTCCGAGGCCGGGCCCCCCGAGCCGGAGACCGAGCTGATAGCGCTGCCCGGCCCCGTGTTCGTCGATTCCAGCGGGAGACGGGCCCGCGCAGTACGCAGGGCCGGCTGGCTGGTCGGCGCGGCATGCTCCGTCTACACGGCGGCGCTGGCACTCAGCCTCTCCGGCGCGACGCCGATCGCGCCGAAGACGCTGCTGCCGCTGCCGGGGGTGCCGAGCACAGCGCCGGACGACGCGGGCTCCTCGGGGACGGGAGAACTCGACGTACCGGCCGACCAGGCCGCAGCACCCCCGGTGACGGCGGGCTTCCTCCGGGCGGGGGCGGCGGCCGCGCCGTCCCCGTCCGGAGGAAGCCCGCCGTCACCGGGGGGGGGGCGGCCTGGGGGGGCGGTGCGTCGGGTTGTCCCGTCCCCGGGGAG
>NZ_JARAVK010000074.1:0-38112 GCF_033792765.1 Streptomyces sp. PA03-6a
GCGCCGGCTCCGCCCCCGACGTCCCGCCGGCGCCGGCGGCCCGGACCGCTGGAGCGGCTGCTGAACCTGCGCGCCCGCCACCCCTCGCCCCTGGTCTCCCTGGTGCTGGTCGCCGCCGGCAGCCTGGCGGTCACCGGCCTGGTGTACGCGACGGGCGACGACCCCGCGCCGACCGGCAGCGACAGGGCACTGCCCCAGCCGCCCACGGGCTCGGTCACGATCACCACGACCGCCACCGCCACCGCCACGCAGACCCTCACCCCGAGCCCCGCGGGGACCCCGAGCGCCTCCGCGACCCGGTCGCCCACGCGGCCCGGCGCCGGGGCCACCCGACAGGTCCCGGCGACGCGCACGCCGAGCGCGGGCCCGCCGCGGAGGGTGCCGGGCGGCAGTTACGCCCAGATCGTCAACGACGCGTCCGGCCTCTGCCTGGACGTACGGGACGAGGAGTTCGACAAGGGCGACGACGTCATCGTCGCGGGCTGCGACTCCGGCTCGGCCTCCCAGCAGTGGCGGGTGGACTCCCGCGGCCTGCTGGTCAACGGCGCGGACTCCTCTTTCTGCCTGGACTCACGCGGTGACACCGACCGCGGCCTCGGCATCTGGGCCTGCTCGTCGGTTGAGGGCAGGAACGCGCGGAACCTGCAGTTCCTGGTGGACTCGCTGGGCCGGATCCACCCGCAGATCGACCTCGGCACCGCGATGCGGCCGGACGGCTCGACCCCCGGCTCCACCCTCTCCTTCGCCTCCGCCGGCGACGGCGACGCACAGCGCTGGCACGCCGGGTAGCCGGCCCGGACGGGCGGGCCACCCGGCGTGCCGACGGTCTCAGACGGTCTCGGGTGTCCCGGGCATCTCGGGTGTCCCGGGAGCCCCGGGCGTCTCCGGTGTCCCGGGCGTCTCCGGTGCCGCTGGCGGCGGGGTCTGCGCCCCGGGCAGCCGTACGACCGCCACGGTGCCGCCGCCCTGCGCGGGGTGCAGGGCGATGGTGCCGCCGAGCTGCTGCACCGTACGGGCCACGATCGACAGGCCGAGGCCCGAGCCGGGCAGGCTGCGGGCGGAGGCCGAACGCCAGAAGCGCTCGAACACGTGCGGCAGGTCCTCCGGTGGGATGCCCGGGCCGTGGTCCCTGACCGTGAGCTCGCCGCCGTGCAGGTCGACCTCGATCGTGCCGGCCGGCGGGCTGAACTTCACGGCGTTGTCCAGGAGGTTGATCACCGCCCGTTCCAGGGCGGACGGTTCGGCCCGCAGGTACCAGGGGGCCAGCTCGGTGGTGATCTTCAGGTCGGGACCGGTACGGCGCCGGGCCCGCTCCAGCGCCGCCTCCACGACCTCGTGGAACGCCACGGTCTGCGAGGGCGAGCCGCCGGGCGCCGCGTCCGGACGGGACAGCTCCTGCAGATCGCCGATGAGCGTGGCCAGTTCGCTCATCTGGGCCTTCACCGACAGCATCAGTTCCCGGCGGTCCTCCGGGGGCAGTTCCCGGCCGGTCAGCTCGCTGCGTTCCAGCAGTTCGATGTTGGTGCGCAGGGAGGTGAGCGGGGTGCGCAGTTCATGACCGGCATCCGCGATCAGCTGCTGCTGCAGCTCGCGGGAGGAGGACAGCGCGGCCGTCATGGAGTTGAAGGAGGCCGACAGCCGGGCGATCTCGTCGCGGCCCTCGACGGGGATGCGGACGCTCAGGTCCTCGGTGCGGGCGACGTGCTCCACGGTGTCGGTGAGCCGGTCCACCGGCTTCAGCCCCGCACGGGCCACCCCGAGTCCGGCGACGCTGGCGCCGACCACCCCTATCCCGCTGACGGCCAGCAGGATCACGGCCAGGGTGTTCAGCGGCCCGGTCACCTCGCTGAGCGGGCGGCCGACCGAGATCGCGGCCCGCTCGGTCTGATGGCGGGAGTACTCGATCTGGGCGCGCCGCGTCAGCACCCGCATCTCCGTGCCGTCCTTCGTGGTCACGGTCTGCAGGGACTCCGACGCGTCACCCCGGACCACGGCCAGGTCGGCCTCGCTCACCGGGAGCATCTCGTCGCCGAGCACCCAGCACCCCGTGCCGTCCTCGGTGACGAGCAGCACGGACGAGTGGTTGGGGTTGAAGGCGAGCGCCCCGTCGGACGTGTCCTTCTGGGGCTTGCTCAGGCATCCGTAGTCCACGAGCACGCTCCGGGCGGCGGGGGCCGCGTTGCCCGGCGCGCGCAGCGATTCGTCCAGCTGGTCCATCAGCTGCTTCTGCACGATGAACCAGCAGGCCAGCGCACACGCGGCCACGGCGGCCGCCACGGCGGCCGCGGTGAGGATCGCCAGCCGGGACCGCAGCGGCAGGGAACGGAAGCGCGGGATGCGCGGCATCAGCCCTTGCCCTCCGCGGAGCGCAGCACGTAGCCGACGCCCCGCACGGTGTGGACCAGGCGGGGCAGGCTGCCGGACTCGGTCTTGCGCCGCAGGTACATGACGTACACGTCCAGGGAGTTGGAGCTCGGCTCGAAGTCGAAGCCCCAGACCGCCTTGAGGATCTGCTCCCGGGTGAGCACCTGGCGCGGGTGCGCGAGGAACATCTCCAGCAGGGTGTACTCGGTGCGGGTCAGCTCGACCGGCACGCCGGCCCGGGTGACCTCGCGGGTCGAGGTGTCCATCCGCAGGTCCCCGAAGGACAGCACGCTCTCCTCGCCGTGGTCGCCGCCCGGCACCGTCGCGTACGCGCTGCGCCGCAGCAGCGCCCGCAGCCGGGCCAGCAGTTCGTCCAGCTCGAAGGGCTTGACGAGGTAGTCGTCGGCGCCCGCGTCGAGACCGGTGACCCGGTCGCCCACCGTGTCGCGGGCGGTGAGCATGAGGATCGGTGTGGTGGTGCCGCCGGACCGGAGCCTGCGGGCGGTGGTGAGGCCGTCCATGCGCGGCATGAGGACGTCGAGGACGATCGCGTCGGGCCGGTAGGAGGCGACCTGGTCCAAGGCGGCCAGGCCGTCCTCCGCCAGCTCGGTCTCGTATCCCTCGAAGGCGAGGCTGCGCCGGAGTGCTTCACGGACCGCGGGCTCGTCGTCCACGATCAGGATGCGGGCGGGGGCCTCGCCGTTCTCGCCGGGGCTCAATGGTCTTCCACCTCGCGGGATGAGGGTCGGGGGCGGTGGGTGCCGCCGGGGGTGCGGTGGGGTGCTCCGGTTCTTAGCCTCGCACGGCGGCGAGGCGGTGGGCCGCAATCGCCCGGCGGGCGTAGCGGCGTGCGTACCGGCGGGTGGTCGCGATCTCCGGCTCGCGGGCGGCCGGCTCCCGGTAGGGGATCAGCGCGCGGTCGGAGGGGCCGGACGGGACTCCGGCGGGGTGGAGGGAGGTGCTCAGGAAGACGTTCATGGTGCCCACGTCCCTTCGGTGCGGTGCGGTCAGCTGTCGCCGCCGCCGTTGCGCAGGGTGTCGAGGTCTGCCTTGAGGGTGTTCACGGGGATGGCGAAGCCGAGGCCGACGCTGCCGGCCTGGCCGGAGGAGGAGGAAGCGGCGGAGTACATGGCCGAGTTGATGCCGATGATCTCGCCGTTCATGTTGATCAGCGCGCCACCGGAGTTCCCGGGGTTGAGCGAGGCGTCGGTCTGGATCGCCTTGTACGTGGTCGTGGACGAGCCGACGTCGCCGTTGTACTGGCCGCCGCCGAACTCGAACGGCCACCGGCCGGTGCCGCCGCCGGGTCGCTGTCCCTGGCCCCGGCCGGTGGAGATGGTCACGTCGCGGTCGAGCGCGGAGACGATGCCGCTGGTGACCGTGCCCGTCAGGCCCTCGGGGGAGCCGATGGCGACGACCTGGTCGCCGACCGAGACCCGGCTGGAGTCGCCCAGCGACGCGACCGGCAGGCCGCTCACGCCCTCGGCCTTCACCAGCGCGAGGTCCTTGCCGCCGTCGGTGCCGACGACGGCTGCGGTGACCGTCTTGCCGGAGCTGAAGGTGACCTTGACCGAGTCCGCTCCGGAGACGACGTGGTTGTTGGTGACGATCTCGCCGTCACCGGTGACGACCACGCCGGAACCGGTCGACTCCCCGGCGCCGGACGTCGCGCTGATCTCCACGATGCTCGGGCTGACGGCGGCGGCCACGGCCGCGACGCCGGTGCTGCCCGAACTGCTGGTGCCGATCACCTTGGTCGTGGTGCCCGCCACGGACGGCGAAGTGGTCGCCCGCCCCACCAGGGCGGCCGTCCCGCCGCCGATCAG
Organism: Streptomyces sp. PA03-6a; assembly: GCF_033792765.1. Taxonomy (NCBI): domain Bacteria; kingdom Bacillati; phylum Actinomycetota; class Actinomycetes; order Kitasatosporales; family Streptomycetaceae; genus Streptomyces; species Streptomyces sp. PA03-6a. Next base: position 4,191 of record NZ_JARAVK010000074.1, read on the forward strand.
CGCGGACACCAGCGCCACGGAGGCGACCAGGGCCACGGGGCGTCGCCTGCGTTGCTTGGGGATCCCGGTCGCGGGCGCCGGCATCGGCGTGGGCTGCGGCTGGGGCTGGGGCTGGGGCTGCGAGGCGTAGGGCGCCGGGTGTCCGTAGGGGACGTGCGGGACGTGCGGCTCGTACGGCGGCCGGGACGGGTACCCGCCGGCGCCGGGGGACTGCTGCGGCTGCTGCGGGTCGTAGGCGTCGTCGTGACGGGTGCTCTCGTTCATGCCTATGACTGTGCTCGCCGAACATGAGAGCTTCCTGAGCGTGACCTGAGAACCGGGGCAGAGTTCCGTATGCCCGATATAAAGAACGAAGTGCCAGGTCAGGGCCTAGGCTTACACGGTCCGTAGACAGGTCGCCGGTCGCGGCGGGCGGGGCCCGCCGCGACCGGCGGAACGGTCAGTGGCAGCCGCAGCTGCGCCGCACGACCAGCCGGGACGGGAACTGCCGCAGCCGCTCCCGCCGCGAGCCGGAGACCCGCAGCCCGTCGTCCAGCACCAGGTCCACCGCCGCACGGGCCATCGCCTCGCGGTCCGAGGCCACCGTCGTCAGCGGCGGGTCGGTCAGCCCCGCCTCCTTGACGTCGTCGAAGCCGGCCACGGCCAGCTCGCCGGGCACGTCGATCCGCAGTTCGCGGGCCGCCCGCAGCAGGCCGATGGCCTGGTCGTCGGTGGCGCACACGATGGCGGTCGGCCGGTCGGGCCGGGAGAGCAGTTCCAGGCCGACCTCGTAGGCGTCGTAGCGGTTGTACGGGGACGAGTACAGATGGCCGTCGACGGGGAGCCCGGCCTCCTGCATGGCGCGGCGCCAGCCCTCGATGTGGTCCGTGACGGGGTCGCCGTGCTTCGGGGTGACCTCCGTGCCGCCGAGGCAGGCCACGTACGCGTGCCCGTGCTCCAGCAGGTGCCGGGTGGCGAGCTGGGCGCCGCCGACGTCGTCCGTCACGACCGCGACGTCGTCGATCGCCTCGGGCCGCCGGTGCATCAGCACGACCCGCGCGTCCCAGGCGTCGATCTCCGTCGCCGCGTGCTCGCTGAGGCCCTGGCTGATGAGGATCAGCCCGGAGACCCGCATGCCGAGGAAGGCACGCAGGTAGTGCACCTCGCGCTCGTCGAGGTAGTCCGAGTTGCCGACCAGCACCATCTTGCCGCGCTCGGCGGCCGCCCTCTCGACGGCGTGCGCCATCTCCGCGAAGAACGGCTGCCGGGCGTCCGGCACGATCAGGCCTATCAGGTCCGTGCGACGGCTCGCCATCGCCTGGGCCACCCGGTCGGGGCGGTAGCCCAGTTGTTTGATCGCCGCGAGGACACGCTCGCGGGTGGCCGGTGCGACCGGCCGGGGTCCGTTGTTGATGACGTAGCTGACGACTGCGGTCGAGGTTCCCGCAAGCCTTGCCACATCGTCACGCGTCACCTTTGCCACGGGCCGAGTCTACGCGGGTACACCCGCGCGTCCCACCGTCTGTCCACAGGCGTGACCACCGCGTGATCAGCCGTTCCGGGAGGCGGTGGCGGCCGTCCCCTGCCCGGGTGCCTCCTCGGTCTGCGACGGCGCCGGCTCCTCCGCCGTCCGCTCGCCCTTCTCCGGGGTGACGAAGCGGTAGCCGACGTTGCGGACGGTGCCGATCAGGGACTCGTGCTCGGGACCGAGCTTGGCGCGCAGCCGCCGTACGTGCACGTCCACGGTGCGCGTGCCGCCGAAGTAGTCGTAGCCCCAGACCTCCTGCAGGAGCTGGGCGCGGGTGAAGACCCGGCCCGGGTGCTGCGCGAGGTACTTGAGCAGCTCGAACTCCTTGAAGGTCAGGTCCAGGACCCGGCCCTTGAGCTTCGCGCTGTACGTGGCCTCGTCGACCGACAGGTCCCCGTTGCGGATCTCCATCGGGCTGTCGTCGACGCTGATCTGCTGCCGGCCCATCGCCAGCCGCAGCCGCGCCTCGACCTCGGCCGGCCCCGCGGTGTCCAGCAGGACGTCGTCGATGCCCCAGTCCGCGGTGACGGCCGCCAGGCCGCCCTCGGTGACCACCAGGACCAGCGGGCAGCCGGGTCCGGTGGAGCGCAGCAGCTGGCACAGCGAGCGGACCTGCGGCAGGTCGCGGCGGCCGTCGATGAGGATCACGTCGGCGCCGGGGGTGTCCACCAGCGCGGGGCCCTCGGCCGGGGCCACCCGTACGTTGTGCAGCAGCAGTCCGAGCGCGGGGAGCACCTCGGTCGACGGCTGGAGTGCGTTGGTCAGGAGGAGGAGAGAGCTCACCGGCCGCTCCCGTCGTTCATCGTCCGGTCATGCGTGTTCCGCTTGCCCATTGCGACCCTCCTCGGTCCCTGCGAGGACGTGTGCGTCCGCCGACGTGTGCGCTCCGGTCGCCCGGAAAGCACGAAAGGACCCGGGGGCGACGCTGCCCGGATCCTCTTGACCCAAGAGAATAGCCCACATGGAGTCGGTAAGTGAGTCCGCGGTTGCGCGGTCGTGTGTCCCGTCGATCATTTCCGGTGGGTTGCGAGCGGTGCTGACGGCCGAGGACCGGGTGCCGATCGACGCCGCGTACCTGCCCGGAGCGACGCCCGGAGGGCTCGCGATCGTGGTCGCGCACGGCTTCACCGGCGCCCTGGAACGGCCGGCCGTGCGCCGCGCGGCGGAGATCTTCGCGCGGGTGGACGGCGTCGGCGGTGTGGTGACCTTCTCCTTCCGGGGGCACGGCCGCTCGGGCGGGCGCTCCACGGTCGGCGACCGCGAGGTCTGGGACCTGGACGCCGCGGTGCGCTGGGCACGACGGCTGGGACACCCCGCGGTGGCCTCGGTGGGCTTCTCCATGGGCGGTTCCGTCGTCCTGAGGCATGCGGGGCGCAAACCGGCGCACGACGGGGCGCACGTCGACGCCGTGGTCTCGGTGAGTGCGCCCGCGCGCTGGTACTACCGGGGTACGGCGCCGATGCGCCGGGTCCACTGGGCCATCACCCGCCCCGCGGGACGCCTGGTCTCCCGGGGGCTGCTGCACACGCGCATCCACGGCAAGGACTGGGACCCCGTGCCCGTGCCCCCGGTCGAGGCGGTGCGGTCCATCGCGCCCACCCCGCTGCTCATCGTGCACGGCGACCGGGACGGCTACTTCCCGCTCGACCACCCGCTCTCCCTCGCCGACGCCGCGGGCGCCGCAGCGGAGCTGTGGATCGAGCCCGGATTCGGCCACGCCGAGAACGCCGCGGCGCCCGACCTCCTGCGCCGCATCGCGGTGTGGGCGGCCGAACGGGTCCGCCCCGCCGGCACGCCCGGCTGACCCCGCGGCCCGCACACCGGGCCCGGCCACCTCGCGGCGCCGTCGCTGCGCCATCATGGACGGCGGCAGGACCCGCACGGGCGAACGGAAGGACCGCTATGGCGGCACACGGAACCATCCGGTACTGGGCCGCGGCCAAGGCCGCCGCCGGCGCCGCGGAGGAGCCGTACCGGGAGGGCACCCTCGCCGAGGCGCTGGACGCGGCGCGCCAGCGCCACGCGTCGCGCCCCGAGTTCGCCCGCGTACTGGCGAACTGTTCGTTCCTGGTCGACGGGAACCCCGTCGGCACCCGGGACCACACCGGGGTGCGGCTGGCCGACGGCGGCACCGTCGAGGTGCTCCCGCCGTTCGCGGGAGGATGAGCACGTGACCGACAACCACGACTGGTACGACCGCGGCGCGGGCGCGATGCCCGCGCACGACGCCACCGCCGTCCTCCCGCCCGTCGGGGGCGCCCCGCAGCCGCCCCCGGACGGCGGCCGCGCCGCCCGGCGCCGGCAGGCGTCCCGCACCGGCTCGCCGATCATCGCCCCCGGCATGCAGCCCGCCCTCGTCACGGCCGCCCTGGCGCTGCTGCTGGCCGGCGGGGCGCTGCTGGGCCGCCCCGCGCTCGCCGCCGCGGGCGTGGTGCTGCAGGCGGTCACCGCGGCCGGCTGGTTCCGGCTGAACGGCATGTGGCCGGCGAGGCAGGGCATCGTGCTGGCCTTCCTGGCGGGCGTCACCGCCGAGGCCGCGGTGCTGATCGACGGGGCGGACAACGCCCCGGCCGTGATCGTGGGCACCCTCGGCGTCTGGCTGCTGCTCGTTCTCGTCCTGCAGCTGCGCCACCGCGGCAGTCCCGAGGAGCGGCTCTCCTCGCTGACCGCGACCACCGCCTCGACGCTCATCACGATCCTGGCCACCGGGTTCCTGGCGACCACGGCGGACCCGCGGGGCACCGACGCCGTGGTGACCGCGGTGATCGCGGTCGCCGTCGCGACGCTCGCCCGGGCGATCCCGCTGCCGGGCGTCGTCTCCGTGGCTGTGGCGCTCGCCGCCGCCACCGGCAGCGGCATCGCCCTCGGGCAGCTGGAGACCTCCGACGCGGCCCTGGTCGCGCTGGTCGCCGGGGTGTGCGCGCTGATCGGCCTGCGGGTGGCCAGCTACGACTTCCCGTCCCGGTTCGTCCACTTCACGGCGGGTGTGGCGCTGCCGCTGACCGCCGCGGCGCCGGGCGTCTACGTCATGGCCCGGGCCCTGCTGGGCTGACACACCGACTAGGGTCGGTCCGAACACCGACTCGGGGGTTGTCTCATGCGTGCTCTGAAGGTCCTGCTCGTCCTCGTCGTGCTCCTCGGCGGCCTGTTCGTCGCGGCGGACCGGATCGCCGTGCACTTTGCGGAGTCCGAGGCGGCGGACCGGGCGAAGACCACGCTGGGGCTGACCTCCCCGCCGGGGATCGACATCAAGGGCTTCCCGTTCCTCACGCAGGTGCTGGCCAAGAAGCTGGACGACGTCGCGGTGACGGCGGACGGCGTGCAGGCCGCCGGCACCGGCGGGCAGTCGCTGCGCGTCACCCGCTTCCAGGCCGACCTGCACGGGGTGGACCTGGGCAGCGGCTTCAGCAGCGCGGTCGCCGACACCGCCGAGGGCACCGCCCTCGTCAGCTACGAGGACCTCGCCAAGGCCGCCCCGAGCGGCGTGACCATCGGTTACGGGGGCACCTCGGCGGACGGCAAGGGCCAGATCAAGGTGGGGGTCGAGGTCTCCACCCCGGTCGGCTCGATCAAGCGCAGCGTGGTGAGCGGGATCAGCCTGGCCGGCAAGGACAGCATCAAGCTGAGCGCGGGCAAGATACCGGACCTGGACTCGCTGCCCCCGGTCGTGGAGGAGCTGGTCCGCGAGCGGATCGACTTCACCCGCGAGCTGTCGGGCCTGCCGGAGGGCATCGAGCTCACGTCGGTGAGCGTGAACGCCGACGGCATCAGCATCGCGGCGACGGGCAAGAAGGTCGTTCTCGCCCAGTGAGACGAGGGTGTCCGCTCCGCAGTCGGGGCGGCGCCAGGCGGGGGCGGGGCGGCCGCGCAGGGCCCGGCACCTGATGTTCATCTCGTAGTACGGACAATCTTATCTCGGGATACGGACCGCCGGTGACACCGGCCGGTCCCCTTCCCTACGATCGAGCCCATGAAGCGACAGGCGGATCTCACGAAGCGGCGGGCAGTCGACCTGTGCCGTGTCGCCGCCATGCTCTGTCGCATCCCGTAGGGGCCCCCGCGCCGTCTTCCGGCGCCGCACGCGGCCCCGCCCTTCCCCGCGCAAAAGCCGCGACGCGCCCGTGCAGCGCAGCCCGGCACCTGTGCGCACCCGTCCGTGCGCCGAGACATCCGCAACTGCCCCGGAGGAGAACAGCAATGAGCCGCAGTGACGTCCTGGTGGACGCCGACTGGGTCCAGGCCCGGATCGACGACCCGAAGGTGGTCATCGTCGAGGTCGACGAGGACACGTCGGCGTACGACAAGAACCACATCAAGAACGCTGTCCGGATCGACTGGAAGACCGACCTCCAGGACCCGGTGCGCCGTGACTTCGTCGACCAGGCCGGCTTCGAGAAGCTGCTGTCGGAGAAGGGCATCGCCAACGACGACACCGTCGTGCTCTACGGCGGCAACAACAACTGGTTCGCGTCCTACGCCTACTGGTACTTCAAGCTCTACGGCCACCAGGACGTCAAGCTCCTCGACGGCGGCCGCAAGAAGTGGGAGCTGGACTCCCGCGACCTGGTCGACGGCTCCGAGGTGCCCGTCCGCCCGGCCACGCAGTACACGGCCCAGGCCCAGGACGCCTCGATCCGCGCCTTCCGCGACGACGCGGTCGCCGCCATCGGCAGCCTCAACCTCGTCGACGTCCGCTCGCCCGACGAGTTCTCCGGCAAGCTGCTCGCTCCGGCGCACCTGCCGCAGGAGCAGTCGCAGCGCCCCGGCCACATTCCGACCGCCCGCAACATCCCGTGGTCGAAGTCGGCCAACGACGACGGCACCTTCAAGTCGGACGACGAGCTCAAGGAGCTGTACGAGGGCGAGGGCGTGGACCTGACCAAGGACACCATCGCCTACTGCCGCATCGGCGAGCGCTCCGCGCACACCTGGTTCGTGCTGCACGAGCTGCTCGGCCAGCCCAACGTCAAGAACTACGACGGTTCCTGGACCGAGTACGGCTCCCTCGTCGGCGTGCCGATCGAGCTCGGCGCCGCCAAGTAAGCCCCCCAGACCCCCGACCCGGAGGAACAGCACCATGTGTGGAGCGAAGACCGGCGGCCCGGACCTGGCCGGCATCGACGTGGCGACCGAGACGATCATCCAGGGTTCCGTGACCCGCGACGGCGAGCCGGTGACCGGCTACGTCCGGCTGCTGGACGGCGGCGGCGAGTTCACGGCCGAGGTCCCGACCTCGGCGACCGGCCAGTTCCGCTTCTTCGCGGCCCCGGGCTCGTGGACGCTGCGCGCCCTCGTGCCGGGCGCGACGGTGGACCGTTCCGTCGTGGCGCAGCAGGGTGACCTCACCGAGGTCGCCATCGCCGTCTGACCCGGCGACCGCGCGTACGAAGAAGGGCCGCAATCCCACCGGGCCACCGAGTGGGAGTGCGGCCCTTCGGGTCGTACCGTGGAAGGGTGTCCACGAGGCGGCGTCGTCGCTGGTATTACGCCATGATGGGCAGTTGCGTGCTGCTCTTCGTCCTGGCGTGGAGCCTCGTGCGCCTGTGGTCGGTGCCGGTGGCCGTGGGGATGTGCGTGGTGGCCATGGTCATCCCGCCGATCGCCGCCGTCGTGGCGAACCGCAGGGGCCCGGACGAACACTGGTGGGACGAGACCGGAGACCCCAAGTCCGACGAGTGGTGGCGCGAGCTGGACCGCCGCGACGACCACCGTGACCAGCGCTGACGCCCGGGGGAGCCGTGCCCGCGCGCCCCGCCGCGCTCCACCCGGCCCGGCGGCTCAGTAGACGAGTGCCTGCGTGCCGTCGGCCATGGCCTCGCTCACGAAGACCTGCGCACCGGCGATCCGGATTCCGTCCAGCACGTCCTTCTCCGTGATGTCCCGGCGCGCCGCGCACTGCGTGCACAGCGTGATCCGGCCGCCCGCCAGGATCCCCTCGATCAGCTCGGGCAGCGGGGCGGCGTGCGGCAGCTCGAACTCCGCGGCCCGTCCCGGCAGCGCGAACCACGCGGACTCCCCGGTCAGCCAGAGCGACACCTCGACGCCGCTGGCGACCGCCACCGCCGCCACCGTGAACGCCTGGGAGCAGCGTTCGGGAGCGTCCGCACCTGCGGTTACCTTGATCGCGAGCTTCTTCGCCATGGTCATACCTTAAGGTGGCCCGTCTCACAGGAAAAACACTGGGAGCGTTTACCAGCGCTCGGCATAATGCGTTGGCCGCGTAGGTGCGATCAGCGCGCCGGCCGCGGATTTCTGCCCGGGGGGGCTTGTGGAAGCGCGTACCGATTCGCGTACCGGCGTCGTGATCGCCACGATCGTCGGACTTGTTGTGCTCGCGACATTGACCGCGGGGGCCGTCGTGGCGTTCGGCTCCTCGTCCTCGTCGTCCGCGTCCGCGTCGCCGGGCGGGGCCGAGCCGAGCAGCCGGAGTCCGGAGACGGCGGACCCCGCGACGCCGTCACCGACGGCGTCCCCGAGCCGCGGCGCGACGGCGACGCCCTCGCCCGCCGGCACCCTCAAGGGCTCCGTGGACGACGGGAAGCACCGCGGCGACCTGCGCTACTTCCTGCTCGTCCCGCCGGCGGACGCCGAGGTCTACGGCGACGAGGAGGGCACCGAGCTCTCCCGTTCCGAGGTCGCCGACTCCGCCGACGTGAAGCAGGCCCTGGCCACCTACGGCTTCAAGGCGGCGGCCCAGCGGACCTACCTCACCGGCGACGGCGAGTACGAGGTCTCCGCGCAGCTCGTCCGCTTCGCGAGCGCCGGCTCCGCCACCGGCTACTACAACGCCTTCTACTACCAGGGCACGCGGATCACGCTCCCCTCGTCGGGCAGCCCCGCCAAGGCCTACCGGCTGTCGTCCTTCTCCGCCGAGAGCACCGGCTCGGTGATCGTCCTGTCCCACCAGGGCGACGTGCACGTCACCCTCTCGGTCACCGGGGCGAAGACCCCCGGCAAGGCCCTGCTCACCCGGCTTCTCGACCAGCAGTACCGGCGCCTGAAGACCGGCCGCTGAGCCGCACACCAGAACGTACGGACCGGCCCGCGCGCCGGCCGCACCCAACCACGGACACCTCAGTGGAGAACCCTTTGTCCCAGGACACCCCCGTCCCGGAACAGGACGCCCCTGTTCCGGACGGGCCCCCCGTCCGCCCGCTGCGCAGACGCGGCCGGACCACCCTGCTGATCGCCTGCGCGGCGGTCCTCGGCGTCCTCGCGGGCGCCGGCGCCGGGTACCAGATCCAGTACGACCGCCCCGAGACGCCGCTCCCCCCGCTCGCCCAGCCGAAGCTCGTGCAGCCCAAGGGCGCCGCCCCCGCGGCGAAGCCGCTCACGGCCGCCGAGGACACGCTGGCCACGTACGACGGCGACCTGCGCATGCTGCTGGTGAAGAAGCCCAAGGGCGCCAAGGACCTCGACGGCACGTTCGGCGACGACCACTGGCTCTCGCTGTACGACTACGCCGACACGTACGAGGAACCGGGCAACATGTTCAGCGAGCTGAACAGCAACGACTTCCGGAGGGCGGCCGTCTCCATCTGGCAGACCGGTGGCTACGCCACGTCCGTCACCACCGAGGTCCACCTGATCCAGTTCCGCGACGAGGCGGACACCTACACCGACGAGATGCTCGCGGGGCAGCAGGGCTACATGGCCGGGAAGAAGTACGCGGGCAACAAGGGGACGGCCATCCCCGGCGCCTTCGACGGCAGGGCGTGGGTGTACTCCAAGCCCTGGACGAAGGCGGGCTACCTGCCCATGTACACGGCGCGCGCCCTGGCCCGCAAGGGCACGGTCATGATGGACATCTGGGTGCACTCGGACCGGCCGATCAAGAAGTCCACCATCATGTCCCTGGCCGAGCGGCAGTGGGAGCGGCTGTGAGCGACGAGAACACCCCTGTCCCCGCGGAGCCGCAGCCCGAGGTCCGCCCCGAGGCCCCGGCGGCCCGGCCCGAGCCGCAGCCGGACCAGCCCGAGGGCCAGTCGGCCGAGCCCGAGGCCCAGCCGGCACCGCTCGCCGGCCTTCCGCCCGCGGACGGGACCACCGGGCCTGAGGCCGCCCCCACGCCCCGCCGTGGCCGCCGTGGCCTCGCCCTGGGCATCGCGGCCGCGCTGGTCGCCGTCGTCGCGGGCGGTGGCATCGGCATCGCCGTGCTGCAGCACCAGAAGGACGACGGCAAGCAGGCGAGCCCGCGGACCTGGAAGGCCCCCGAGCCGAAGAAGACCGGCGAGTACGGCAGCCAGTCCGGCGGCAGCCACTACGGCGCGCTCGGCAAGCTGCTGCTGCCCGTGCCGGATGCGTACATGCCGGGCCCGGACGTCGGCGAGTACGGCAACGACGCGGAGTTCACCGGCAAGGAGGCCGTGGCCGTCTTCGAGGGCGACCTCGCCGGGCTGCCGAAGAAGCAGCGGGACCGTCTGCACAAGGCCGTGGCGGGGCTGCACATCCAGGGCGTGGGCCTGCGGACGTACCGCGAGGTGTCGGGCGAGGCCGTCTTCGAGACGCAGATCGTCCAGATGAAGAACAAGCGCGCGGCGCGCGCCGGCACCGAGTTCTTCACCGAGTTCACCAAGGCGCTCGGAGTCTTCAGGAACGGGCCGAAGATCGAGGGCCACGCCAAGGCGCGCTGCGTCCTGCCGCCCAAGAAGCCCGGCGCGAAGCTCGACACCATGATCTGCGAGGCGACCGAGGGCGACCTGACCATCCGCATGTCCGTCTCGGGCGCCTCGCCGCTGAAGAAGGACGACGCCGCGGATCTGTTCAAGCAGCAGCTCGACCGCGTACAGGACCCGGGAGAGGCCGCATGACCGAGCAGACCCAGAGCGACGCCGTGAAGATCCCGGCGCAGGCCGCCGCCCCGGCGGAGGAGACCCGCACGGAGGCCGCCCCCGAGTCGGCTCCCTCCGGGGACGACGCGGCGCAGGTCGTGCCTGCGGAGGCCGCCGAGCCCGTCGTCGCCGAAGCCGCGACGGAGCCCGCGTCGACGGAGCCCGCCGGGAGCGCATCCGACGTGGCCGCGGCGGAAGCCGTGGGGGAGCCCGTGCCCGCCGAGGTGGTCTCCGAGGCCGTCTCAGCGGAGCCTGCCGCACCCCGCCCGCGGAAGCGGCTGCGGGAGCGCAGGGGGCTGCGTGCCGCCGTGCGGTGGACCGCCGCCGTCGTGGCGTTCGCGGCCCTCGGCGGGGCCGCGGCGTACGCCGTCACGCAGCCCGAGCGGACCGAGATCCCGGGTCTGCGGACCCCGGACGACGGCCGGTGGACCTACCCCGCCCTGAAGCTGCCCAAGCTGCCGGCCGGGGCGCCCCGGCCGCTGGACGGGGACCACAACCCGCCCCGCCGGCACTACGCGGACATCCGCACCCTGCTGCTGCCGGCGCCCGCCGGGGCCAAGGTCGACAAGACCTTCCCGGGCGCCACCGGGTGGCTGCCGACCCGCGACTTCCTGGAGGTCTTCCGCGAGGACGACCGCAAGAAGCTGACCGGGAGGCTCGAGCAGAACACTCTCCGGCACATCGCCGCCCGCGCCTGGACCATGGGCGACGGCACCCGCGCGGAGGTCTACCTGCTGCAGTTCGCGACCTGGGGGTACTCGAGCGACGTCAAGGACGCGCTCATCGACGACGGCGCCCTCGCCAAGGCCGCGGCGGCCGACTACGACACGGACTGGGATTCGACGTCGCTCGACGACTCCGATCTGCACCTGTCCCTCTACGACGAGGACAAGCCGCGCGGCGCCGAGCACGTCCGGTACGGCTACGTCCAGTCCGGCGACGTCGTGGCCATGGTCGTGCTCTCCAAGGCCGGGACCCAGCCGGCCGTCCCGTTCCACCAGGCCGTGCTGCTGCAGGCACAACTGCTCGGCTGACGAGGACCACCGGGGCATCGGGTGCGGGCGCGGCGCGTGGGGCGGACCTCACGCGGCCGCGCCCGCACCCGACCACTAGACTCGTAGCTGGCCCACCGGCCGCCGACCGTCCGCGCCTGCCCGAGGAGCACGCTCGTGAGCGCCATTGAGTTCTTCTTCGACACCCTGCTCGTCCTGGTCTGCCTTGGCGTCATCGCGTTCTCCGCTCTGGCCGTGAAGAAGCTCTACCAGGGACAGCGCTGAACATGATCGAGATCCCCTCCGACCTGCATCCCGACCTGGTCCCGCTCGCCTTCCTCCTGGGCACCTGGGAGGGCGCGGGCGTCTTCGACTTCCCCGGCGCCGAGAAGTGCAACTTCGGGCAGGAAGTGATCTTCAGCCACGACGGACGGCCGTTCCTGGAGTACACCTCCAAGTCCTGGGTGCTGGACGCCGAGGGCAAGCCGGTGAAGCCGCTCGAGAGCGAGTCGGGCTTCTGGCGGATCGACAAGGACCGCAAGGTCGAGATCACCATGACCCGCGACGACGGCGTGATCGAGATCTGGTACGGCGAGCTCGCCGAGGGCAAGCCGCAGATCGACCTGGTCACCGACGCCGTGGCCCGGCTCGGCGACGCGCCCCCGTACAGCGGCGGCAAGCGCCTGTACGGCTACGTCAAGAGCGACCTGATGTGGGTGGGCGAGAAGGCCACCCCCGAGGTGCCGCTGCGTCCCTACATGTCGGCGCACCTGAAGAAGGTCGTCAACCCCAGCGAGTGGGCGAAGGACCTCAAGGACCTCCCGGACGACGGCATCGCCTTCTTCCGCTGAGCCGCCCCACGGGCCCCGCGCGACCCCCGAGGGGGATCACGACTCCGTGATCCCCCTTTCCCTTGCCTAGACTGTCCTCGTGGTCACCACGGACTGGAAGAGCGACCTGAGGCAGCGCGGCTACCGGCTGACGCCGCAGCGGCAGCTTGTCCTGGAGGCGGTCGACACGCTGGAGCACGCGACGCCGGACGACATCCTGACCGAGGTGCGCAGGACCGCCTCGGGCGTCAACATCTCCACGGTCTACCGCACCCTGGAGCTCCTGGAGGAACTGGGCCTGGTCAGCCACGCCCACCTCGGGCACGGCGCCCCCACCTACCACCTCGCCGACCGGCACCACCACATGCACCTGGTCTGCCGGGACTGCGAGTCGGTCATCGAGGCCGACGTCTCCGTCGCCGAGCCGCTGACCGCGCGGCTGCGCGAGACGTACGGCTTCGAGACCGACATGAAGCACTTCGCGATCTTCGGCCGGTGCGCGGACTGCGCGGGGAAGCCCCGAACGCCTGAGGGTTCAAGTAACCGGACGTAGGCTGGTGGGCATGCAGCGACAAACAACGACCAGTCCCCTGCTGTCGCTCCCCGGCGCCGTTCCCGCGGAAGGCCCCGACGAGGGAGTCGCCGCGCACTACGGAGACCTCTTCCGCGAGCAGCGCGCCCTGGCTGACGGCAACGGATTCGTCGACCTCTCCCACCGTGGCGTCGTCGCCGTCACCGGCCAGGACCGCCTCGCGTGGCTCCACCTGCTGCTCACCCAGCACGTCAGCGACCTCCCGCCCGGCCGGGCCACCGAGGCGCTGGTCCTCTCCGCCCACGGCCACATCGAGCACGCCCTCTACCTCGTCGACGACGGCTCGGCCACCTGGATGCACGTCGAGCCCGGCACGCAGGCCGAGCTGATCGCGTACCTGGAGAGCATGAAGTTCTTCTACCAGGTCGACGTCTCGGACCGGACCGGCGAGTACGCCGTCGTGCACCTGCCGGCGGGCAGCATCGCCGCCGTCCCCGCGGACTGGCCGGTGCGCGAGGTCCCCTACGGCCGCGACGTGTTCGTGCCGCGCGGCGAACTGGAGGCCCTCGCCCACCCGTCGCCCGCCACCACCCTTTCAGAGAGCTCCGCGCGCTTCTTCTCCGAGGTCGGCACCCCCGTCGGCGTGCTGGCCCTGGAGGCCCTGCGGATCGAAGGGCACCGGCCGCGGCTCGGTCTGGAGACCGACCACCGCACCATCCCGCACGAGCTGGGCTGGCTGGACACCGCCGTCCACCTCGACAAGGGCTGCTACCGCGGCCAGGAGACCGTCGCCCGGGTGCACAACCTCGGCCGGCCGCCGCGCCGCCTGGTCTTCCTCCACCTCGACGGCAGCGAGGTCAAGCTGCCCGGCCACGGCGCGCCCGTACGGCTCGCCGCGGATGGACCGGACGGCCGCCCGGTCGGCACCGTCACCTCCTCCGCCCGGCACTGGGAACTCGGCCCGATCGCCCTCGCCGTGATCAAGCGCAACACCCCGGTGGACGCGCTGCTGCTCGCGGACGGGACGGCGGCGAACCAGGAGACGGTCGTCGAGCCCTGAGGGGCGCGCCTCACATCTCCAGCACGACCGTGAACGGGCCGTCGTTCGTGAGCGAGACCTTCATCTCCGCTCCGAAGCGGCCCGTCTCCACGTGCGCGCCCAGCGCCCGCAGTTGTGCCACCACCTCGTCCACCAGCGGCTCGGCGACCGGGCCGGGCGCCGCCGCGTTCCAGGTGGGGCGGCGCCCCTTGCGGGCGTCACCGTAGAGGGTGAACTGGGAGATCACGAGCAGCGGCGCGGCGATGTCGGAGCAGGACTCCTCACCGGGCAGGATGCGCAGCCCCCACAACTTCCGCGCCAGCTGGGCCGCCTTCTCCGCGGTGTCGTCGTGCGTCACCCCCACCAGCACGCACAGGCCGGGACCGGCGATCTCGCCGACCGTCTCGCCGTCCACCACGACACTCGCTTCGCTCACCCGCTGGGCCACCGCACGCATGCCGCCATTGTCCCGGGTCGGTGGGGGCGCGCGGCACCCGGGCCGTACGCCCGCTTGGACTCACGCACAACTGTCCGGAGCCGCCGTTCGGGTGCAGGTGCCTGCGCGACGCAGTTACTCGGTGGCACGATCGAGATCTGCCCGACGTGGGGGACGAGGGGACGGACAGCGATGAAGCACAGCATCACGACCGGCACGGCGGAAGGCGATCGCATGCTCAAGGCACCGGGCCCGCGCTCCCCCCTCACCGCCGGCACCCCCCAGCCCGACTTCGCCGACCTCACCCTCGAAGGGCTGCGCACCGCGCGCCGCGAGGCCCAGCTGGAGGAGGCCGACCTCTCCTACTTGCGGCGGCTTCTCCAGGGCCGGATCGACATCCTCCGCGCCGAACTCGCCCGGCGCACCGCCCCGGACGCCCCCGTGCTCGACCGGCTCTCCGAGATCCTCACCGACACCCCGTCCCGGCACCGCACCTCCGCCCGCCACGTCACCCTGGGCACCCCGCACAGCGAGCGCTACCGGCAGCTCGCCGAGGAGATGCTCGCCGAGGTCCAGCTCTCCGACCTCGAGGCCCGCACCGACCAGGAACTCCACGACGCGATGGGCCGGCTGGTCCGGCACGAGCAGCAGGTCTCGCGCTGCCGGCAGTCCCTGCAGCGGACGGTCGACGGCTGCAGCACCGAGATCGCCCGCCGCTACCGCGAGGGCGAGGCCCGGGTCGACGACCTGCTGGCGGGCGACTGACGGCGACGCGGCGAAAACGGGATGCGGCCGGGCCGCGGGTCCGCCTACCGTGCGGGGCATGAGCCTTGAGGTCCGTACGATCGGCGAGTCCGACTTCCCCGGCTGGCTGCGCGCCGTCAACACCGGCTTCCACCGGCCGCCGACGGTGACCGAGGAGGAGATCGCCCTCCGCCGCTCCCAGACGGACCTGGACCGCACCCAAGGCGCGTTCGACGAGGGCCGCTGCGTGGCCACCTTCCGCAGCATGCCCCGTGAACTCACCGTGCCCGGCGGCGCGGTGCTGCCCGCCTCGGCGATCACCAACGTCTCCGTCACCGCCACGCACCGCCGCCGCGGCCTCGCCTCCCGCATGATGGCCGCGGAACTCGACGCCTGCGTGCGCCGCGGCGAGCCGGTCGCGATCCTCGTCGCCGCCGAGTACCGGATCTACGGCCGCTTCGGCTTCGGCCCCGCCGCGGGGGTCACCGAGTGGGAGGTCGACACCGCCCGCGCGGGCCGCCCCCAGGGAGCGCCGTCCGACAGCGGCCGCATCGACCTGGCGGACCCGTCCGAGGTCCTCAAGCTCGGCCCCCAGCTCCACGACCGGGTGCGGCTGCGCCATCCCGGCGCGATCAACCGCACCGAGCGCTTCTGGGAGTACACCACGGGGACGGTGGTCAACCCCGCCTTCCCCTGGAAGGAACCGATCTTCGTCCTCTACCGCGACGCCTCCGGACGCGTCGACGGCCTGGCCGCGTACACGGCCGAGGACACCTGGCACGGGATGTTCCCCAAGGTCCCGCTCACCGTGCGGGAGTTGCTCGCCGCCACCCCCGAGGCCGAACGCGCCCTGTGGCGCTACCTGCTCGCCATCGACTGGGTCGCCACCGTACGCACCGGCTTCCGCGGCCCGGACGACGTCCTGCCGTTGCTGCTCGGTGACCCGCGCGCCGCCCACGTCCACTCCACCAGCGACTTCCTGTGGCTGCGCCTGCTCGACGTCCCCCGCGCCCTGTCCGCCCGCACCTACGCGGCCCCGGGCTCCGTCGTCCTCGACGTCGCCGACCCCGACGGCCACGCCGCCGGCCGCTTCCGCCTCGAAGCCGCCGCCGACGGCACCGCCACCGCCGAGGCGGCCCCCTCCGCCGCCCCGGACGTCTCCCTCACCGCCGCCGCCCTCGCCTCCCTCTACCTCGGCGACGAGTCCGCGGCCCGCCTGACCGTCACCGGCGGCGCCGCGGAATCCCGCCCGGGCGGCGTGGCCCGCCTCGACGCGCTGTTCCGCACCGCGCGCAGGCCGTGGCCGATCGACACGTTCTAGCCGTTGTCAGTGGTGTCCGTAGGACACCAGCACCAGGAGGACGAGTACCCCGCCGACGCACATCGCATAGCTGGAACGGGCCTTGAACCCGGCACCCACCAGCAGTACGCCCAGCCCCATCAACGGCCCGTACTGCCACGCCAGGTACTGCTCCAGCAGTGCCGCCGTCACATGGCTCCACAGCATGACCCACCCCCTTCCCAGGTGGCCGACCGCAAGGCGCGGGCCCGCTGCCGCCTGGCCCTACTGGGCCAGGAGCAGCGCGATCACCGCGAGTCCGACGCACGTGAACGTCGTGTTCCGGGCCTTGTGGCCCACCGTGAACAGTCCGACGGCGAAGGCGCCGGCCGCGCCATACCGCCACTGGACGAGCTGCTCGAACGCGAAGGCACACAGAGCGATAGCGGGCATAGCGATTCACTCCTTCGAGGCGCGTGGGATCGATCCCTCCGCGCGTAGAGCGCGGAGGGGGCAGATTTGACCCGTGGGTCGGCATGTGGCTGAGCGGAAGCGTGGTGCTGCTGATGCGTGCGAAGCGTCGTGGCGCTGCACTCTCAGCCGCGGTCATCCCCGGCGCGTCGTCGGGACGGAGAGGCTGCGGCCCCCGATGGCGTCAACTGGCCCAACTTGACTGGCGGCCAGACCAGTTGACTGCATTCCTCTACGGTCATGTTGCCGCTGACTGCAGATCACTAAACTCCATGCAGTCAACTCCACTTGCCTGGCGTGAAGCTGTAGTGTGGGTCACGTGAGCAACGACCGCACTGCCGGTGGGCCCAGGCGCGAGTACGAGCGCGTGGCCGATGCGTTGCGTCACGAAATCGAGGGCGGCGACATCGCCACGGGTGAACAACTCCCCACGCATGCCGAGCTGGTGGATCGCTTCGACGTCTCCCGCGCCACCGTCCAGAAGGCGATCAAGGCGCTCGAGGGCAAGGGCTACGTGGAGTCGGCCCAGGGCAAGGGGGTCTTCGCGCGCGACTGGCGTAAGTCCGCCGTTGCTGCCCATGCCAACGGGACCGCCACGGCGACGGTGGAAGCCGGCAGCGTGGAACTGGACGACGCCATCGCGGAGGCTTTCGAGGCGGAGCACGTCACGATCGACGCGTACTGCCTGACCGCGGAGTCGCTCAACGCGGCCATCGTGCAGCAGGTCAAACGGATCATCCGCGGTGAAATCCGGCCGTCCTCGATCCACCTGCGCCTGCTGCTGCCGCGCACCGACGTACGACTGGCGATCCCTCGGAACGTCGCGGACCCCGAAGATCTTCGGCCGATGCAGCGGCTCAGTGCCCTGTCGGGGATCCACGTCGAGGCCATCAAGAATCTGGAGAACCTGCAGGGCCAGGGCGCCGTCCAGGACGTGCACGTCGAAGTGCGGCAGGTGCCTGTCACCCCCCTGCACAAGCTGTACTTGATCAACAGGGAAGTGTGTCTCGACGGCCTCTACGTTGTCACCGACAACACCATCACCGTCGAGCACGAGATGATCAACATCTATGACGTTCTGGGTGTCGGGGCCAAGCTTTACCTCCAGTCGCTGGAACGTATGGAAGTCTCTCAGAAGTGGTTCGACTCTCTTTGGACAAAAATCGCGGATCCGCTCTGAGGCCCCGGGAAGATTCCCTTGGAGGCCAACGACACTCTGCTCTGCCTCGTCTACTCCGGATGCCGTGGCTCCGTGCCTGTGCGCCGACCGCGAGCAGGGCCCACTCGTGGTTGACGTGTGGTGGGGCGGCGGACGAGACGTTGCGCTTTCAGTGTGCGTCCGAATCTGCTCACTCAAAGGTTCCGTTCTCTGTGTACTGTTGCGCCACGTCGGAGTGGACGCCTCCTGCGGCAAGCCGACGCGAAGCACATCGCGTCGTTGTGCGTGCCGTGTAAAGGCTTATCGTGGAGCGAGTCGGCTGGAGCCGATCAACCCAGGGAGCCGTGTGAACGCTGACCGTAGGGACCTTGCCTCGCTGTTGTCCCGAGCCGAGTGCGTCTTGTTCGACTTCGACGGCCCAGTCTGTGATCTCTTCGGGAGGCACCCAGCCGACGGGGTGGCCCGGAAGATTCACAAGTTGCTTCAGGAGTCTGGGCTACTGCCGGAGGGGCTGTACGGATCCTCCGACCCACATGCGATGCTCCGTGAGAGCGCTAGGGGACGATCGAATACGAGGATTCCCGAGGTGCTAGTCCAAGCTGAAAGACGTGTGACGGAGGAGGAACTCGCTGCGGCAGGTACGGCAGTGCCGACGCCATGTGCGGACAAGCTTGTCGCTGAACTCGTCCGCTTGGACAAGCTGATTGCCGTGGCCAGCAACAACTCTCCCGACGCGGTGCGGCTCTACCTTGCTAAACATGGACTCGAGACTTGGTTCGACGGCAAGATCTTTGGGCGTGTCGCCGACCCGGCTCTGATGAAACCGCACCCGGACTCACTCTTGCGTGCCCTGGACGCGCTGGGGGTGCCAAGCTCCCTTGCACTGCTGGTCGGTGACTCAGCGTCCGACGTGACGGCCGCGCACTCAGCAGGTGTTGCCTTCCTGGGCTATGCCCCCAACGCCGAGAAGTACGAGGAGTTGCTGCAAGCGGGGGTTCCTGTGGTGACGGAACTCTCCGAGGTCATTGGGGCCTTGGGCTCGGAGACCTGACACTGCCTGCCCTCTGTTGGTGGGGTCTTCGTCCGGGCATCATGGTTGCCTCGTCCAATCGAACGGGGGGCCCTGGGTTGATGGCGTCCACGGACACACCTTCAGGCGCAGGGAGTGCCTCCCTGCGGAAAGTCAAAGAGTTCCTGGCCGCAGCGAAGCCGCGGTTCGTCAAGATCTCGCTTATCGCATTGTGCTTGTTGGGTGTTATTGCCCAGATTGTTCCCGCGATCGGGGACGCCTTGTCCAAGAAAAGCTTCATAGGTGGATCGTTTGCCGCTTTCATCGCCTATGTCCTTTTTGATGCAATTACGAGTGAAAGGCCGGCCGCATCCTCCGGTCATCGCGTACTGAGGTCGATAGATGAACTGCGAGAATGTGCCTCGCGTGCGTTTGATCGCCGCGATGTCAGAATTGATTTTTTCGGCTTCACGTCGGAGACGCTGCTTCAAATAACGCGAACTCCCATGCAGAGAATTGCCGACGAAGCTCGAGGCCGGTATCGGGTGCGTATTCGCATCATGACACCGGACCTGATGGCTCCCATGAGTTTGCCGTGTCGCCTAGTGCCCTGCGAAGGGGGAGTCCAAGGCTACCGAATGGTAGACGATCCCGACTTCCGTACGCAGATGCGTGGAATCATCGATGAGTCAGTTCGCGTGCTGACGGAATTGAAATCGAATATAGAGTCGTCGATTCCCGGGGCGCGTGTGGAAATATCCTTCAGAGTGGCGCCTCATCTCTCGCCTCAGTTCAAATTGTTTCTCTTCAACGATGAAGAGGCCTGCCATGGTTATTACCCCATCGTGGCTGAGGAGGTCGGCGGTCTGGGGCAATCCCCGTCGCGCAGATTGAATCCCAAGGGCTTCACGGTCGGCGGCATGGCCTTGCTGTCCAGGCGGGGTGGGCCCGCGGTCCGGGAACTATATGAACAGCACCGGCAGTGGTTCGACCGCCACTGGAGCCTGGCGGAGCAAGTGCAGTGATCTTCCCGGATGGCACAAGTTGCGGGGAGGACTGCTCATATCAGGAGGCTGCACAGTTTGCTGAGGCCCCCCTGGATAAGCGCCATAACAGAGTTGACACTCTTTCGGTCACGCCGATGTCAGTGGTAACCAGCATGCCGATCCTGGAGGATCTGTTGGGTTCGGCCGACTGTGTACTCTTCGACTTCGATGGACCGCTGGCCAGGCTGTTCGACCAATACCCAGCATCCGGCGTTGCGCGGCAACTGAAAGCGTGGCTCGAGAAGCGTGAAGCTCTCATCCCCGAGGCGCGGGACTGTCAAGACCCTTTGAGGGTGTTGCGGGAGTTCACGGGACCGGAACACTATACCGAGGTGGAGCAACTGCTAACCAAGCATGAGGTTCATGCCGCCAGCGTCGCAACTCCAACAGACCACGCGGACGAACTTGTACAGGTGCTGGCATCCAGAGGGCGTAGTGTCGCAGTCACGACCAACAACTCCCCCCTTGCTGCTGCGTCCTACCTCCATCGCAGGGGGCTGATGCGGTTCTTCGAGTCTAGGATCCACGGACGGACTTCCGAACGGGAGTCAATGAAGCCCAGTGCAAATTGCCTCGTCAGAGCCCTCCGCTCCACGGAGACGCCGGCGAAGCGCGCGTTGATGATCGGGGACTCGCCGGACGACTGTGCAGCAGCTCGGCGAGCAGGTGTCACCTTTTTGGGCTACGCACGCAAGCCGAGCAAGGAGGCGTCACTTCGGGACGCGGGCGCGCACCACGTGGTGGATTCCCTGGCTGACTTGTGCTCAGTGCTGGGCACCGTATAACCATTCGGGGACACACAGCGCCATCCGTCCGGCCCGCGGAGGCTGCGTAGGTCTAGTCTCGTCGCTACACGTCGACTGTCGGGGGTGTGACGTGCTCGTCCATGCTTGCGACTGCAGTCGAGGAGACCGTGAACAGCGCCGCGGAAGGATTCGCTTCCCGCCTGGGGGCGACTTTGGTTGAGGGTCCCCTGCAGGGCTACCACCACGAAGCGTACGCGGTGCGCCTGGACGCGACCTCTCAGCTGGGCCGCCAGTTTCCGTTCTTGAAGCTCCGGGAACCGCGGCCGGGTGTCTTCTGGTACGACTTGAGATACTTTCGCTCCGAGGATCAACTCCTGACCTTCTTGCAACGGTGGGTTCCGAGGATTCCTCAGGTGGCCCAGGTCGTGGAGAGTTTCTCCGTTCATAGCTTTATTGAAGGTAGAACGCTGGCGGCGATCAGGCGGGAGACTCCGGATCGGGATATCCCGGAATCCTATGTCCGGCAGATCGAGGAACTTTTCGGTCGGCTTGCCGCCGTGGACGTACAGGCGCTTGAGCGGGCCGAAATGCCAACGTATGTGGAGCCAACCTACGGAAAAGATTCCACTGCCTTCCTGCGTAGGCTTGTGGAGCACACCATCAGCGGAGTCTATGACCCGCTCCGCAGTACGTTCGAGGAGATCTTTAATGCTTTTGGCGTTCCGGAGGATGGTCTTCATATTTTTTTGAAGAACCTTGATCCGCTCGATGAGCGACCGTATCAGCTACTCCATTGCGATCTCCATTGTGATAATTTCGTGGTCGATGGTGACGGGCTTCTCTGGACTATCGACTGGGAGCTTGCGCAGATCGGAGATCCACTCTACGACCTGGCTACGCATCTGCATCTCATGGCGTACTCGGAATCGCAAGAGGTTGAGATGGTCAAGCGGTGGCAGCGTGCCCTGGAAGTTGTGCGACCGGGTGCGACCGTTGGATTGGCTGATGACCTCCCCAAGTATCGAGACTACAAGTGTATCCAGTCTGTCTATACCGACATCATTCGCGGCGCGACGGCTGTCCGCACGAATCGATCTCTGGCTGCGGCAAGGGTTGCGGCTAGGTCGATCGAATCATCGATGAGGCGTGCGCAAGGGGTGCTTGGGTTGCAGGATGCTCCGTCAGCCAACTTGGTTGGCAGAGTGCTGATCGAATGGAGTCAGTCTCAACCGGGATGAAATTCCACGAGGACGGGACAGTTGTGAGGCTGGCAATGGGGTCGTGGTGTGAGTACCGACGGCACCGCGCGTGGAGCCAGGCGTGAGTACGACCGCGTGGCCGACGTGTTGCGTCACGAAAACGAGCACGGTGCCATCGCAGCGGGTGATCAACTCCCCATGCCTGCGGAGTTGAAGGACGCATTCGACATCTCCTGCGACACCTTCCAGAAGGCGATCAAGGCGCTCGAAGGCAAGGGCTACGTGGAGTCGGCCCAGAGCAAGGACGTCTTCGCACGCGACTCGCGTAAGTCGGCCGTCACTGCCCACATCAACTGGACTGCGGCGGCAACCGTTGAGGCCGGCAGTACGGAGCCGGACGACGCCATCGCGGAGGCTTTCGAGCCGGAGCGCGTGAAGATCGATGCGTACTGCCTGCCTCGGAGTCGCTTAAGCGCGACCATCGTGACCCAGGCGGAGAGCGTCTCCAGGGGCGAGCTCCGGCCCTCGTCGCCCTGCGTAACCTGCTGGAGGACCTGGGCATACGGAACGTCGACTTGGTTGTCGACGTGCGGACCGTCCCCATCATTCCGGTGGCCAAGGACTACTTGCTCAATGGGCATCAGGGGCTCTTGGGTTTCTGCAAGATCGAGGCGAGTGCCGTGGACTTCCCGGACGGCGAGAGCACCCAGATGTACGACGTACCGGGTCTGGAGGTACGAGTCTTCAGGCACCCGAGCATCGGGCCGAGTGCCTGCAGTGGTTCGACTCCTTTTGGAGCAGAGTCTCCGCTCCTGAGCCGCATGCGAGGCGTCAAGGTCGTCCTCGCGGAGCGGGACGACATGCCCGAGGGCGTACGCCGAGCCTCGACAAGGAGCTGTTGGGGCCGAGCCGCAGGCCGCAAAGGGTGGCACGCCATACGGAGTGCACGGCCGAACTTGTTGAGTTCCTGGTCGATACGGCGCTGCCAATCGCGATCACGACGAACAATTCTGCGGCGTCGGTTCGGGTTTACCTGAAGGAGCATGGGCTGAAGTGATCATTCGGTGAAAGAATCTTTGGTCGGGAACTTCCTCAGATCATGAAGCCAGACGCGCCCATTGCCTCCTTGAGGCGATGCGGCATGTTGGGTCGGAAGGCGAATCGGGCAATTGCCGCATGATTGGCGATTCCGTGCGGGATTTGAGGGTTGCCGACAGTGTGGGTGTCAGGCTTCTGGCATATGTCGCCCCTGGCGAGCGTGATCCGCGACACGGAGAGTGGCTTCTGGAAGCCGGCGCGGATTTCCTGGTCAGTGACATGCGTGAGGTAACGGAAGCTTTCTCGCGGGCTGATCTCGGCTGCCGGAGTGCTCCTGTGGGGGAGTGGTGCGTGAAAAATTCGATTGACGGAACTCGAGGCTTCGGTGTGCGTCACTGGTTGCAAGTGTTCTAGGCTCTCGCGTCACGAGGTCCGGGATGCGAACTCGAAGGTTTGGGGCGGATGGAAAAACCCGCGAGCATATGCGCGCATTGTGCCGACGTGGCGTGCCCACGCCATATCGTGCGCAGTCGTCTGCACGAGCCTCTTGTGCGCTGGCACTACAACCGCCGGAAGCGTGACGGGGAGTCCGTGATTCTGACGGGTCATCACAATTCCAATGAAGTGGTGACGCTGGACAAGCGACTCGCCTGGCTGGCCCAAGTAACGCTGGACGAGGCCGCACGGATCAAGCTGCGGGTGCCGCTCGCGACGCCCAAGGTCGTCATGCGCACGTGGCCGGACGAGGCCGAGGTCCTGGCGGCGCTGAACGAGGCCGTCGCAGGGCAGCAACTCCGGCCGAACTTCGGTATCCCGCAGTGCCTCGTCACCTTCGGGCGCGCATCCCTGCACCGATTCGTGGACGGGAAGGCGCTGTCCCAAGAGGCGCCCTCCGGCGCTCCAATCGGCGAGAAGCGACTGCGGGACATCGCGGAGGTCTTCGCCTACGCGGCGACGGTAACGCGCGAGCAGTTGCCAAAGCTGCCGGCGCGATGGCCGGGCGACAAGGACAGCGAGGGGTTCCTGGACCTCCTGGTCGAGTACGCGGAGCGTGTGCACCAGGACCACCGTCCCGTGTATGGCAGCCTCTTCGATGCCCTCGGTGTGCCGGTGGAGGCGCTGGAGCGTTTCCGGCAAAGGGTACGGCAGCGGATCGGAGCGCTCTACCCGCGGCCCTACTCGTTGCTGCACACGGATCTCCACCGCGACAACATCGTGCTGCTCAAGAACGGCAGCCTCTTCATCCTCGACTGGGAGCTCGCCACGTTTGGCGACCCTCTCCATGATCTTGCGACTCATCTGGTCCGGATGGAGTACACCGACCGCGAACGCGAGCGGATGAAACGGGAGTGGGAGAGGACCCTCAACCTGCGGGGCCACTCGGCGATGACCGCCGGAATGGCGACGGACCTGCAGGCTTACGTCGACTTCGAGTACGCCCAGTCTGTCTACGCCGACGTGGTCCGGGCCGCCATCAGGCTCGGCACCGCTCCGGGGAGTCCCCTTCTCGGGCCCTCCGTCAGCCTGGTCGTGAGGGCACTGCAGCGGGCCCAGGTGCCTTTCGGGCTCGCATCCGTCCCTGGGGAGCAAGAGGTCGAGACTGCGCTGAACGAGTGGCATGCCCGGCGTTACCCCGAGCGGCGCCGGAGGTGGGGTTTCGTGGAGAGGCGGGCCCGCAGCCAGGCCCATGCCTTCTAGCGCGACGGCCCCGGAGGCCGTCGACGACGGGGGTCGGCCCTACTGGGACGCGCGAGTTGCGTGCTCTTCGACTTCGATGGTCCCCTCGCGGACCTTTTTGCCCGCCACCCAGCTGCCCGCATCGCTGAGGCTCTTCGGGTCCGAGCAGTGGACCTGGGTCTGCCGCCGGAGGAGCTGAGCGGCGTCAGCGACCCTCTGCGCGTCCTGCAGATCGCCGCGGAACACGATGCGTCTGGTCGTGTCACGTCGGAACTGGAGGAGCGCCTGGCCCAGGAGGAGGTCCTGGCTGCGGCGACCGCTCTGCCGACACCGTATGCCGTCCGTCTGGTGCGTTCCCTTGTCGAGAGCGGCCGGAAGGTCGCCATCACGACCAATAATTCCGCTGCGGCGGCGACCGCCTATCTGCACCGACGCGGGCTGTCGCGGTACTTCGGCGCTCATGTTTACGGGCGGGCGACCGACCTCGGCCTCTTGAAGCCGGATCCCCACTGCCTGATGCGTGCGATGGCCTGCACGGGAGAACCGCCCGAGGGCTGCTTGATGATCGGAGATTCCCCCAGCGACCTCCTGGCCGCTGCGAGCGCGGGTGTGGCGTTCCTCGGCTTCGCCCGTGACGAACGTAAGGCGCTGAGTCTTCGCCAGGCCGGAGCAGGGCATGTCGTGACGTCCTTGGAACACTGGTAGCGGTCGCAGTGCCCGTGTTGCCCGTGTAGGTAACGGATCAACTCAGCTGGTAAGTGGACGGGTTGTACGCTTGAGGATATGTCGGGCGATCGCACTGTCGGCGGGGTCAGACGCGAGTATGAGCGCGTGGCCGATGCGTTGCGTCATGAAATCGAGAGCGGCGACATCGCGGTGGGGCAGCGACTGCCCACACATGCTGAGCTGGTGGAGCGCCTTAATGTCTCCCGTGCCACTGTCTAGAAGGCGATCAAGACGCTGGAGGGCAAGGGTTGCGTGGATTCGGTCCAGGGCAGGGGTGTCCTCGCCCGCGACTGGCGGGAGATCGCCATTGCGGCCCACGGCAACGGATTTGCCACGGCGACCGTCGAGGCCGGCAGTGTCGAGCTGGACGACGCCATTGCCGAGGCGTTCGAGGCGGAGCACGTCATGATCGACGCCTACTGCCTGACGGCGGAGTCGCTCAGTGCGGCCATCGTGCAGCAAGTCAAACGAATCATCCGCGGGGAAATCAAGCCGTCCTTGATCCACTGTGCTTGCTGCTGCCGCGCACCGACGTACGACTGGCTTTTCCGCAGAACGTCGAGGACTTGGACGACGAGCGGCCCATGCAGCCACTCAGCAGCCTGTCCGCGGCCCACATCTGGGCCTTGAAGAACCTGGAGAACCTGGTCGGTTAGGGCGCGGTACCCGAGGTAAAGGTCGAGGTGCGACTGATTCCGGTCACACCTCTGCACAAGTTCTACCTGATCAACGGGGATTTGGCCCTCGACGGCATGTACGTTGTCACCGACAACGTCATCAACGTCGACGATGCGACCATCAAGATCCATGACGTCCTGGGCGTCGGGGCCAAGCTCTATCCACAGCCGAGGGAACGCGTGGAGCTCTCTCAGGAGTGTTCGACTCCCTGTGGACGAGGCTCGCCAAGCCCGTCTGACGGTCACCGCCGATCAGAGCGCGGGCCTCACATCACCAGGGACATCCAGTGCCCCGGCACCTCCAGCGGCTCGAATCCCACCTTCGCGTACACCCCGTGGGCGTCGTGCGTCGCGAGGAGCACGCGCCGCACGCCCAGGTCCTCCAGGTGGTCGCGGGCAGCGGTCGCCAGGGCGGTCGCGAGGCCGTGGCCGCGGGCGGCGGGGGTGACGTAGACGTCGCAGAGCCAGGCGAAGGTGGCGTGGTCGGTGACGACGCGGGCGCAGGCGACCTGGGTGCCGGTCGCCTTGTCGTACGCGCCGAAGTTGAGGGAGGCGGCGATCGCGGCGTCCTGGACGGCGCGGGGGCGGCCGAGGGCCCAGTAGGCGTCGGTGGAGAGCCAGTGGTGGACCAGGGCGGCGTCCATGCGGGCGGGGTCGGCGGAGATCTCGTACCGGTCGTCTCTCATGGGGCCTGAGGGTAGGGGATGTGGCTTCGTGCAGTACTGCTTACCGGTGCGATGAAGGACTATTAACTGGACCTTGAGGGTGCCGTGGGCCCACGCTCGAGGGCATGGGTATTCACGTACCGCTCATCACGCCCTTCGACGAGGCCGGCCGGGTGGACGCCGGCGCGCTGGGGCGGCTGGCGCACGAGGTGGCCGACGGGGGTGTCGCCGGGCTGGTGGCGCTGGGGACGACCGCCGAGGCGGCGATGCTGGACGAGGCCGAGAAGGCGGTCGTCCGGGAGGCCGTGGGGCGGGTGTGCCGCGAGCGGGGGCTGCGGTACACCGTGGGCGCCGGGGGGCCGGACACGCGCAGGGCCGCGGCGGAACTCGCGGAGCTGGACGCGGACGCCGCGCTCGTGTCCGTGCCGTCGTACGTCAGGCCCTCGCAGGAGGGGGTCGTCGCGCACTTCGAGGCGCTGGCGCGGGCGTCGGCGGTGCCGCTGGTCGTCTACAACATCCCCTACCGCACCGGGCTCGCCCTCACCGCCGACACGGTGCGCGCGATCGCCGCGATCGACGGGGTCGAGGGCTTCAAGCACGCCGTCGGCGGCATCGACCAGGACACCGTGCTGCTGGTGGGGGAGGTGCCGCTGTACGCCGGGGACGACGTCTTCGCGCCGGCGCTGCTCGCCCTGGGCGCGCGGGGGGCGATCGCGGCGTCCGCGCACCTGGCCACCGAGCGGTGGGTGGAGGAGGCCCGTTTCCACGACGCGGAGCGCGGGCATGCGCTCGCGGGGCTCGCCGCCGCCTGCTTCGCCGAGCCGAACCCCACGGTGATCAAGGCGGTGCTGCACGCCCAGGGACGCATCCCGACCCCCGACGTGCGGCTGCCGCTGCTGCCCGCCGGGCGACCGTCGCTCGAGACGGCACTCCGGGCACTCGCCGCCTCGGGGGATACTCGGGACCGTACGTACGCACTGATCGGAGAGACCGGATGAGGATCGGAATCGTCGGAGCCACCGGCCAGGTCGGCGGTGTCATGCGCAAGGTGCTGGCCGAGCGCGACTTCCCGGTGGAGCGGCTGCGGCTGTTCGCGTCGGCCCGTTCGGCGGGACGTGCCGTGCCGTGGAAGGACGGCGAGGTCACGGTCGAGGACGCGGCCACCGCGGACTACTCGGATCTCGACATCGTGCTGTTCTCCGCGGGCGGCGCCACCTCCAAGGCGCTGGCCCCCAAGGTCGCCGCCGCGGGCGCGGTCGCGATCGACAACTCCTCCGCCTGGCGGATGGACCCCGAGGTCCCGCTGGTCGTCGCCGAGGTCAACCCGCAGGCGATCGCCGACCGGCCCAAGGGCATCATCGCCAACCCGAACTGCACCACCATGGCCGCCATGCCCGTGCTGCGCCCGCTGCACGAGGAGGCGGGGCTGACCGCGCTCGTCGCCACCACCTACCAGGCGGTCTCCGGCTCCGGTCTGGCCGGTGTCGCCGAGCTCGACGGCCAGGTGCGCAAGGTCGCCGACCGGGCGACCGAGCTGACCTTCGACGGCGAGGCCGTGGAGTTCCCCGAGCCCGCGGTCTACCAGCGGCCCATCGCGTTCAACGTCGTCCCGCTGGCCGGCAAGATCGTCGACGACGGCCGCTTCGAGACCGACGAGGAGCAGAAGCTCCGCAACGAGTCCCGCAAGATCCTGGGCATCCCGGAGCTGAAGGTGTCCGGCACCTGCGTCCGCGTGCCCGTGTTCTCCGGGCACTCGCTGCAGGTCAACGCACGTTTCGAGCGTCCGGTCAGCGTGGCGCGCGCGTACGAGCTGCTGGGCGCGGCCCCGGGCGTGGAGCTGTCGGAGATCCCCACCCCGCAGCAGGCCGCGGGCAAGGACCCCTCCTACGTCGGCCGGATCCGGGTGGACGAGACCGTCGAGCACGGGCTCGCGCTCTTCCTCTCCAACGACAACCTGCGCAAGGGCGCCGCGCTCAACGCCGTCCAGATCGCGGAGCTGGTCGCCGCCGAGCTGCGCGGCTGACCCCGTTCGCCCCCCGGATGTCCCGGCGCCGACCGTGCGCCGGGGCATCCGCCGTCCCGCTTGACCCTCACACCGTGTGAGGCGCTGGACTCGGAGACGTCATGTTCGGAATCGGAGACTTCGCCAGGCACGGCCGCGTGTCGGTCCGCATGCTGCGTCACTACGACGCCGTCGGGCTGCTGCGCCCCGACCGTGTCGACCCCGCCACCGGCTACCGCAGCTACGCCGCCGGGCAGCTCGCCCGGCTCAACCGCATCATCGCCCTCAAGGACCTCGGCTTCACGCTCGAACAGGTGCGGTCGATCCTCGACGAGGAGGTGAGCGCGGAGCAGCTGCGCGGCATGCTGCGGCTGCGCCGCGCCGAGCTCGCGGCGGCGATGGCCGCGGACGCGGCGCGGCTGGCGGGTGTCGAGGCGAGGCTCCGCACGATCGAGAGCGAGGGACGGATGTCCACCGACGACGTGGTGATCAAGAGGGTGCCCGCGGTGCGGCTCGCGGAGCTGACGGCGACCGCGGCAGGGTTCGAGCCGGCGCAGATCGGGCCCGTCATCCAGCCGCTGTACGACGAGTTGTGCCGGCGGCTGGACGCGGCGGGCGTGCGGCCGGTCGGGCCGGGGATCGCGTACTACGAGGACGCCCCGGAGGGGGAGGGCGCGATCCTCGTCCACGCCGGGCTGCAGGTCGCGGCCGATCCCGACGGCGGGTACGACTTCGCGGTCGTCGACCTGCCGGAGCTGGAGAGCGCGGCGACGATCGTGCACCGCGGCTCCATGGACGACGTCCTGCGCAGCGCCCAGGCCCTGGCGCGGGGGATCGACGCCCAGGGCCACCGGTCCCTCGGCTACCCCCGGGAGCTGTACCTGGAGTGCGAGGGGCATCCCGACACATGGGTGACGGAGCTGCAGGAACCGGTGGCCACCGGGGCGTGACCGGTCAGCCCATGGGCTTGCCCTGCTGAGCCGCCTCGGCGACCAGCTCGAACGCCGTCCGGCCGTCCAGGGACTCGCGGATGACGTCCGCGTGCCCGGCGTGCCGGGCGGTCTCCTCGATCAGGTGGAGCAGGATCCAGCGGGCGCTGACCTTCATGCCCGGCGGGTTCCAGGGCGCGTCCGGCAGCGGCACCACGACGTCCAGGTCGGGCAGCGCCAGGACGGCCTCCTCGGTCTCCCGGCCGATCCGCGCGTACTCCTCCAGCCAGCCGGCGAGGGTCTCGCCCTCCAGCAGCCGGAAGCCGTCGAGGTAGTCCGCCTGGGTGCCCTTCTTGTCCTCGTGGCCCAGCAGCAGGCCCTGCACCCAGGACTCCTCGGTCCTGGCGACGTGCTTGACCAGCCCGGCGAGGTTCATCTCGCTGACGCTCGGCCGCGAGGAGGCCTGCTCGTCGGTGAGCCCGAGCACCGCGCGGCGCATCCCGCCGCGCTGCGCCTCCAGGTACGCCAGCAGCGCGTCCCGCTCACCCGTCTCGTTCCGTACCACCGTCGGCATCGCGCGCTCCCTTTGGCCGTGGGCCTCGGTCGTGGGCGCCGGTGTTCCCGGCGTCCTTCGATGTCTTCGACGTTACGCACCGATGCGGTCAGTTCCGGTCCGCGATGGGCCGCGAGGAGAAGGCTCCTTCGGAGAGGACCGGGACGACGGAGGCGGCGTCGAACTCGGTGGCGATCGCGACGTCCTCGGGGAAACCGCCGCTGCTGAGCTCGCGCCCGGAGGCGCAGGCCGCGACGGTGCCGGCGGGGTCGGGCGCCCCGGTGAAGGCGGCCGCCGCGGCGCGCGCCTCGGGGGACAGCGTCACGGCGGGGGCGTGCCCCCGCAGCGCGGTGACGACCGCACCGGCGCCGAGCAGGTCCTCCAGCGCGGGCCGCAGGGTCCCGTCGGGCCAGCGCTCGCCCGCGGCGATCACCGCGACGGGGCGGTTCCGGACGCCGTAGCCGTGCCGGGCGAGCCACGCGCCGACGGCGGTCGCGTTGCGCAGGCAGGCGGCGACGACGGTCGCCGCCTCCCCGGCCGCCGCGGCGATCGTCGATCCGTTGGGCGAGGGCAGCACCAGCCGCGGGGTGTACGGCGCACGGCGCAGGGCGGCGGGGGACAGCGACCACGGCGAGCGTTCGCTGACCTCCCGCCGCCCCACGGCCAGCCGCGCCCCGACCCGCCGCGCGTACGCGGCCGCCGTCGCGTCGCGCCAGGCGTACGGGTGCACCGCGGTGCCCGCCTCGACGGCCACCGTCACCGCGGTGGTGAAGGACAGGACGTCGACGACGACCAGGCACGCCACGTGCGCCCCGATCCGCCGGGCGCCTTCCGGTCCCCACTCGAACCGCACCCCGTGGCGTGTCTGCAGAAACCATTCCTCGCTCATGGGCGAGGACTATGCCGCCGCGGACCTCCCCTGTACATCGGCGACCGCGCAACTGACGTTGTCCGGACCGCCGGCGGCGTTGGCCAGCCCGACCAGCGTGCGCACCGTCTCCCCGGGCCCGGCGCCGGAGGCGAGCACCCGGCGCAGCTCGTCGTCCGGGACGACGGTGGACAGGCCGTCCGTGCACAGCAGGTAGCGGTCGCCGGGACGCGGGTCGTGCAGCCGCAGGTCGGGCAGGCGCCCGGCGGGACGGGTGCCGGAACCCAACGCCCGTACGAGCAGCGACCGCTGGGGGTGCGAGGCGGCTTCGGCCTCGGTCAGCCGGCCCTCGTCCACCATCGACTGCACCATCGTGTGGTCGTGCGTGATCCGGAACAGCTCGCCGTCGCGCAGCAGGTACGCCCGGGAGTCCCCGATGTGGACGAGGGCCAGCCGCTCCCCGGACCACAGCAGCGCGGTGAGCGTGGTGCCCGAGTCCGCGAAGCCGCGTACGGTCTCGTCGGCCCGGTCCAGCGCGTCCTGCAGCAGGTCCAGCAGACCGCCGGGGGCGGCAGCGGCGTCGAGCTCCCTCAGCGCGTCGACGGCGGCGGCGCCCGCCGGCGCCCCCTCTCCTCCGAAGCCGTCGGCCACCGCCAGCAGCCGGGCGTCGGCGTAGGCGGTGTCCTGGTTGCCGGGCCGGACCAGGCCGGCGTCGGACAGGGCGGCGTAGCGCAGTTCCAGGGAGCGGTTCGCGTCGTTGGTGCCGTTCGCGTCGTTCACAACGGAGTCCTTCCGGGACAGGTGATCGACGAGGAAGGCGGCCAGGTCCCGCCGCGCGCCGTGCGCGGCCTCGGCCTGCGCCCAGTACGCCCGGATCTCCCGCGCGGCGGTGGGCGCGTCCAGCGCGCACACCTCACGTATGCGGGCCAGCGGCATCCCCAGGCGCCGCAGCCAGGCCACGAGCCGGGCGCGCTCCAGCTGGGCGGGCGCGTAGTGGCGGTAGCCGGTCAGCGGATCGACCCGCGCGGGCGTGAGCAGCCCCAGCTCGTCGTACAGTCGCAGCGCCTTCGGCGACAGCCGGGACGCCTTCGCGAACGCCCCGATCGTCAGCGAGTCCATGGCGGGCTCCCTCCCTCGGGCCGGGCACGCCGCCCGGCCGCTTCGATGCTGTGGCCTGCCCCAAGGTCAAGGTCAACCGGCCACCCGGCCCCGGTTCACAGGACGATCGGCCGGTAGGCGAGCGCGGCGTCGACGATCCGTTCGGGCGGGGCGTCCTCGAGGCCGGCCGGGGGGTGGAAGAGCAGGTCGCAGGCCCGGGGGTGCGGGGTGTTGCAGTCGAAGAGCCGCAGGTAGTAGTCGGTGTCCTCGCCGGCCGGGTCGGCATCGACACGGCGGACGATCTCGACGAGTTCCTCACGCGTGATGTCCGCCACCCGCGGCCGGGCGGGCCGGGCGGCCTCCCGGGCGAACTCCTCCAGGCCGCGCGACGCGTCGCAGCAGACGAAGTCGGACAGCAGGTACTCGTGGCCCGTGCGCTCGTTGAACGCGGCCACGGCCACGGCCACGGCCACGGCCACGGCCACGGCCACGGCCACGGCCACGGCCTCGTCCGCCGGTTCGCCGGACCCGGCCAGGTCCGTGATGCGTTCGATCTCACGGGCGACCTCCGCCAGTCGTTCCGGGCTGACGGGCGGCGGGAGCAGTTCGGCGCGCAGGTCCACGGCGGCATTGTGCGCGCCGGGGCCGACAGCGTGCCGGGGCGGCGCCGTGGGTTCGCCGCTGGGGCGGCCGGCTGGGCCGTGCGGGGGATGTCACATCCCCTTAACGAGACTTTTGCAAGCACCTTGCTTGCAAAAGTTAGCACCGCGCGCCATCCTCGGAGGCATGGCTTCACTGAACGTCGGCACCCTCGGCGAGTACCTGCGGGAGCAGCGCCGCAACGCGCAGCTGTCCCTGCGTCAGCTCGCCGACGCCGCGGGGGTGTCCAACCCCTACCTCAGCCAGATCGAGCGCGGGCTGCGCAAGCCCAGTGCAGAGATCCTGCAGCAGCTCGCCAGGGCGCTGCGCATCTCCGCCGAGACTCTGTACGTGCAGGCGGGGATCCTCGACGAGCGGGACCAGGGCGAGGGGATGGAGGTGCGGACCGCCATCCTGGCCGACACGGCGATCAACGAGAAGCAGAAGCAAGTCCTCCTGCAGATCTACGAGTCGTTCCGCAAGGAGAACGCCGCAGTGGAGGAAGCTCTTGACGAGCAGCCCGCCGCGCCGCGCGAGCACGTGGCGAAGAAGGCGGCGAAGAAGGCTGTCGCCGTGCTGAAGCCGAACGCGTCCGGACCGGCCGGACCGGGCAGCGGCGACGACGCCGCGGCCGCCGGGTGACCGGCTGCGCCCGGTCGCGCGGAACGGGCGACTGAACAGACGTACACGCCACCATCCTCAAACGGGAGAAACCCTCATGGCGATCACCGAAGACATCGTCAAGACCCTCAAGGACCCGACCCCGCTGTACGCGCTGGCCGGGACCGCGGACCTCGCGGCCGAGAAGCTCAAGGAGGTCCCGCCGCTGATCGAGAAGATCCGCGCCGAGGCCCCCGAGCGGATCGAGAAGATCCGCGGCACCGACCCCAAGGCCGTGCAGGAGAAGGTGACCGCGCAGGCCAAGGACGCCCAGACCAAGGCGCAGGCCAAGGTCAACGAGCTCCTGGGCACCATCGACGGCGACCTGCGCAAGCTGCGTGACTCCGCGCAGGACTTCGCGCTGCAGCAGGTGGGCCGTGCCGCCGAGTACGCGGTCCGCGCCAAGGAGGCCTACGACGGCCTGGCCGAGCGCGGCAAGGACGCGGTCGCGACCTGGCGCGGTGAGGCCGCCGACCAGGTCGAGGACATCGCGGTCGCGATCGAGCCCGAGCCCGTCCCGGCCGCGCGTCAGGCGCCGGTCGCGGACATCAAGCCCGCCCCGGCTCCTTC
>NZ_JARAVK010000075.1:0-37865 GCF_033792765.1 Streptomyces sp. PA03-6a
GCGCGGGGGCACGGCCCGGCTTGGGCAGGGGGTAGGCGGTGGTGGTGGCGGAGTGGAAGGTGATGTTGCCCTCTGTCTTGGTGAACAGCTGGTGGACGTGCCCGTTGAGACAGGTGACGGAGGAAAAGCGGCGCAGGAGGGCGATGACCTTGAGGGCGTCGTCGGTGCTCCACCCCCACTGCGGGTACATCGCGAACAGCGGGATGTGGCTGAAGACCACGATCGGGGTGTCCGACGGCAGTCCGGCGACGTCCTTGCGGACGAAGTCGATCTGCTCGTTGCCGAGGTGGCCGAGCTTCTCCAGGCTCAGGGTGTTGACCAGGGCGATGAAGTGCACGCCGTGGGTGTCGAAGCTGTACCAGCCGTCGCCGAGCGTGCCCGTGCCGAAGGTCCGCCGGTAGGCGCGGCCCGCATCGCCGATGGAGTCGTGCTCGCCCGGTACGGTGAAGACACGGTCTGTCTTCATTGCTGCCATCATCTGCTTGACCTGGTCGAACTGCCCGGTCGTGGACAGGTGGGTCAGATCGCCACTGTGCATGACGAAGTCGGGCCTGAAGCCAAGCGAGTTGACCTGGTTGATCGCTTCGGTGAACGATCCGGCCACGTCCATGTTCGCAGGACCCTGGAACCCGATATGGCTGTCGGAGACCTGCACGAACCGCAGCGCGCCGCTTCCCGCGGCGGCGGCACTGGCCCCGGCGTTGGCGCTGGTGCCCCGGGCGTTGGCGCTGGTGCCCTGGGCGTCGGCGTTGGTGTCCCGGGCGTCGGCAACGTGACTGATCACCTCTCCACCGGCCACGGTCAGTACCACCGCGCCGCCGAACCACCCTGCGTGGCGGATGAGCTGGCGACGTGTCATACCGTGTTCGGTATCGGACCGGCCGGCGTCGTGGTCCGGCGCTGCGTCGTGGCTGTCGTAGTAGTCGGTCATCGGGTCACCTCCACGGTTGCGGTCATGAACGGATGGATGGTGCAGAGGTAGGCGTAGGTGCCGGGTTTGGTGAACGTGTAGCTGTAGGTGGCGTGGGTGGCCAGGGCGGCGGACTGCAACGGGCCGCCCGTTGCGGCGCTGGTGACGGTGTGGTCGTCGGTGTCCTGGTTGGTCCAGGTCACCGTCGTCCCCACCTTCACCTTCAACGTGGCCGGGGAGAAGGCGAAGTTCTTGATCGCAACGGCGTTCCCGGTCACCGGCGCGGCCGGCGCGCCCGCACGCGAGTGACTCGTGGGCATGCTCATGCCGGGCATCGGCGAGGCGCCTGGAGGGGTGCCCGCCGCCTTCCCCGGCCCTGTGGCACCGGGCATCCCGGCCGTTTGGTGCTGGCCCGGACCGGGTGTGACAGCGCCGGCTCCGGAGGGCGAGGAATGCGGCGACTGAGCGCATGAGCTGAGGAGCCCCAGCGCGCCGACGGTGGCGACGGTGGCAACGGCCAGCCCGGCCGCAACGCGTGATCGCCGGCCCGGTGTGCGGAAGTTCAGATGCATGGTGTTGGTTCCTGACTGGTCAGAGGGAGACGGGGGCTGCGACGGCAGGGCACAGGCAACCGCAGGGATGTGTGGTGGACGCCGTGTTCACGGCCTGTCGAGGTCGCTGCACGCGTCCGGCGCCGCGCAGCGCCGTCGCCGTGGCGTGCGCCGGGTACGGGCCGAGGCCGCGCGGTGGCGCCGGCTTCGATGTGCCAGAGCACGGCGAGCGTGGCCGGCGCCGGGAACAGATGCGTCGCGTGGTGTGTCCCGGTCGCCTGCGATCCGTCCTTTGGCACGTGGGGCATCGATGAGGAACTGCGTGGAAGCCGGCTTCTGCCCGGCTCCACGGACGGCGAGGGCCATACGGTTCGACATTTCTGCACTTTTGTGAGGTTTTTTGGCATCGCCGCAGATCGGTCGGCCTGCCCGGGCGCTGTGCACGCATGGTCCCGGTGATGTCGTGGGACCAGCCGCCGGCGCACCTCCCGGGACCATCACCGAGAGCTGCCTATGCGTCTCTGTGCGTTACAGAAAAAAGCCGTGCATGTGCGCGGTGATCGGCTTATGTCGCGGAGTTCCGAAAACGTGACCTGAAGACCGATCCGGATCGCTCCGCACGCCGTGTCTTGGGTAAAGGGACTCTTTCGGCCGCGGATGAGGAACCGCTGCGCACTGTGTACGCGGAGCACGCAGGACCCCTGTTCCACTACGTGCTGCGAGCGACCTCAGGAGATCGACAATGGGCCAAGGACGTGGTGCAGGAGACGCTGCTCCGGGCGTGGCAGCGTCCCGCCGCATGCGATCCGGCACGCGGCCCGGCCCCGGCATGGCTGCGCACCGTCGCCCGGCATCGGTCATCGACGCGCACCGGGCCCGGCAGGCCAGGCCTGCCAAGGCCCACGGCGACGTACTGGAGCGAGCCGCCGAAACTGCACCGGGCAAGGACAAGACCGAGCAGGCACCGCAGAACCGGGTGGCTGCCGACGCCGTGCGGACGCTGTCCCCGCACCACCGCGCGGTGCTGCCGGAGACCCACTACCGGGGCCGGACCATGGCGCCGGCCGCACGAGTGCCGGGCATCGCGCCGGACACCGTGAAGCCGCGGACGTACCCCACCTTGCACGCCCTACGACCGGCGCTTAAGGCGCGGGGGATCGAGCCATGACCGCGGCGTGCAGGAGGTGGCGACCATGAGTGCGCAGCACTACGCCCTCCGGCTGGCGCTGGGCGGATACGTCCTGAGCACACTGCCCCCGGCAGAAACCGAACAGGTGCGCGTCCACCTCACGGAATGCGACGAGTGCCGGGCCGAACACATCCGGCTGTCGGGACTGCCCCCGCTGCTCGCGGCGGTCAGCGCGACCGAGGCCGAAGCCGCGGGCCGGAGAGCGCCGGCGGCGCACGGGGAGCCGGCCGACCGGCTGGTGGCACGGGCAGCCAAAAGCACGCAGGGCCCTTCGCCCGCACGGCCCGTGGCGCCGGCGACGCCGGCACCACAGGCGGGCGCCCTGGACAGGCTGCTCGACCAGGCTGCAGCCCGGCGCCGCAGGACCTGGCGTCTGCAACTGGCCGGCGCCGCCGCCTCCCTGACGTTCATCGCGGCAGCGGCCGGCGGCACATGGCTGGCGGCTACCGGATCCCCGAGCAGCCAGGCGAAGCCACCCGGGGCGACCGCACCGGCTGCCTGGCGCACCTTCTCCGGAAGCGATCCCACCACCGGTGTCTCGGCCACGGTGAAGGTCTACCCCTCCGCCTGGGGCAGTGTCCTTGAGGTCTCCGCCAAGGGCGCGCCCGCCGGAATCACCTGCCGGCTGCAGGCGGTGGGGCCCGGCGGCGCCAGGACGGACGGCGCCACCTGGCGGGCGGGCCAGTACCCTCCCGGCACCACGATCACAGGGGCGGTTGCCATGTCCCCGGGAGCCATCGAGCACTTCGAGATGCTCACAGGCAACGGCCAGAAACTGGTCACCATCCGATCATGAGGCATTGACAACCGCCGCCATCACGCCGCGCTCCTGCTCCGCCCCCACCACCTGTCATTGCAAAGACTGTGCCGGCACCGGCGCAGCTCAGCGGCCCCGTCGCCGGCCGGCTGCGGTCCGCTTCCGCCACACGGCTTGGGCAGTGGCGGGCCGGCCACCCCGGGCCAGCACCTCCCGGTCCCCTCGCACCCTCCCCTCGGCTCCCGCGAACCGGCCTGGTCCTGGGTCGGCTTGATCCGTGAGTGAGCCGACGATCGCGCGAGGGGACCCAGCTTGTCCTGCCCGGCCGGGTACGGCATCGATCGAGCTCCGACACATGCGCGTGGGTCCAGCCAGGTCGCCGTACTGACGTGACCCACAAGAAATTACACAAAAGGCACGAATAGCCCGAACCGACGGGCATGTGCCATCCGTGGAACTGAATAACCGCGCCCATCAGGACCGGCCCACCAACCGCCCCGACGTTGCTGGCGCTCTCCCCCATTCCACGCTCCGCACATCCACAGAAAAGCCAGACGACCATGTTTGTGACCGATTCGCCCCGCCCGAGTTCGCTGCTCGACCAACCCTGCCGCCACCAGGCGTTGCTCACCCTGCCCGCGCAGGAGGCGCACGTCTCCGCCGCTCGTCACTTCGCGGCCGATCTACTCGAGACCTGGAGCGTGCCCACAAGCGAGCGGGACTCCGCCGTTCTCATCGTCGACGAACTCACCACCAACGCCGCCCAGTACGGCCGCGAACGCATGACCCTGGTGCTCGTCCTCGACCACGGAACTCTTCACATCGTCGTCACCGACTCCGGCATGACCGTGGAGCGCCCTCCTCGCGACATCGCCCCCGACGAACACGGCCGCGGCACCGGCATCGTCCAAGACCTCGCCCAGTCGACCGAGATCCACCAGACGCACGACGGCCGCGAGGTCCGCGCCTGCCTGAGGTGTCCGGCATGACCGGCCCGGGCATTCCGCGCGAGCTGCGGCGCCGCGTCACCCGACGACCCCGCGCGTGGGCCTCCGCGACCCAGGGGCCCTGCCCCATCGACGGTTGCCCAGGGCCGGCCCAGGTTCCCCTGCGGTCCGCGGCGCATCCACCGGCCCTCGATCGCGGCGGCCCCGACCACGACAGGGTGCTGTGTCGACGCTGCGGCGTCGGCCCTTGCGTACCGGCGGAGTGGTGACCGTGGACCTCACCCCGAACAGCCATGAGGACATCGGCGCCCCGCCTGCCCGCGAGGCGTACACCAACGCACCCGATCTGCACCGCGAGATGCACCAAATACTCGCTCTCGACGCCGAACGCGACGGCCGCCAAGCACCGACCGTCACCCGCCCCCCGCTCGACGCGACAGCCGCCGAACGGGCCCGGCTGCTACGCCGGGCCGCCCTCATGGACCGCATGGCCCTGAACGACCCCCGCCCCGGCCCCCTCGCAGCAGCCGCAGAAACCGCCGAACAACTCCTCCTGCACGACTGCCGCCATCCCCACCTCGTGGCCGGCCCGCACCACCCCGACGCGACCACGCCCGCTCCCAGCCGCCGCTTCTACGTCCGCCAGGAGTACGCCGCCTGGACGGCCGCCGGGCGCCCCGGAACCTGAACCGACACCGACCCGACCAGAAGAAGGACACATGACCGCCAAGGACATCAACACCCGGCACGCCCCCGCAACAGCCGGCCGACTCCCACGCCCGACCGCCAGGCGTGAAGATCGCGCCAGCCGGCAACAGGAACGGTCACGCCAGTCAAAGCCGATGAACGCACCGTGGCCGAATGC
This sequence comes from Streptomyces sp. PA03-6a, assembly GCF_033792765.1. Classification (NCBI taxonomy): domain Bacteria; kingdom Bacillati; phylum Actinomycetota; class Actinomycetes; order Kitasatosporales; family Streptomycetaceae; genus Streptomyces; species Streptomyces sp. PA03-6a. The sequence goes on from NZ_JARAVK010000075.1 coordinate 5,220, forward strand.
GAAGACGCACCGGCTGTTCCAGGTGCCCGAACGCAGGTGTTCCCAGGGGCGGCAGCTGGGGCTCCATCCGGCCCAAACGCCCCCGCACACTCCGCTGGCTGGGCAGCCGGCGCAGGTGGCCATGCAGGTCACAGGCGGCGAAGTGTGCCTGGCCACAAGCCCGCCTGCGGTCCGGCTCCCTGCGGTTGCGGCGGCGACGGGCGACGAATTCGCCCGCAAGGCCTGGCTGGACGACGCCGTGGGAATCTCCCGATGGCACGGGCGGCGGACACCGGTGACACCACCGTGCCCAGTGCACCGGGAAGCCTCCTCCCCGGCGCCCGCGCACGAGACCGCGGGCGCGGGCACGGACGCCGGACTGCCCGGCCACCTCCTGCGGATCGCCTTCTGCGACGACGAGTGCCAGCCATCCGTCGATGCAGAGCCGGAAGGGGAAATCCTCGCCCCATTGGCGAACGGGCAACCGTGCCTGACGCTTCCTCGGGCAGCGGCCGAGGCCCTGCGCGCGCCCGCAGAGCGCCGGGGCCATGCTCGGGGCAGCACGACACGATGCGCCGCGGACGCCCCCGTCCCCACCACCGCCTCGCACGAACAAGCGGCACGGATCGCCGAGACAGGCACGAAGGCCGACACGTTCGAAGGGGCGGTGTGACGATGTTCCGCAACGCGCTGGAACCCTGGCACCTGCTGATCCTGGTCGCGGTGCTGGTTTTGATCTTCGGCTCGAAGAAGCTACCCGACACAGCCCGGGCGCTCGGCAAGTCCATGCGGATTCTCAAGAGCGAGACCAAGGCCATGAACGACGACGACGCCTCAAACGAGCCACGCCCCGAGCCCGAGCCTGAACCTGCACCGGGAACGGGAACGGGAACGATCCCGGACGCTCCCGAAGACACCGCCACCGCCCGCACCGCGCCAGCGGACAGCACGACCAGCCGCTGAGACTGAGCCCGGTCGTGCGCGCCCTCGGCACATCCCCGCACGAGACGCTGCCCGAAGACCTGCCGGTCCGCTCACCTCTCGCACTGCCGGGCCGCCCGCATCACTGTCCGCGGTTTCGCCCGGCGCCCGGGCCGAAGCAGCGACCACGGTAAGTGGTGCCGACCCGGACAACCGCCTCCCGGACGCGCCACCGGCCGCAACCGGCGCCACGGCGAACCGTACTGACGCAGGGCCGGCAATCTCCGGCTCCGCCGCACGAGATGAGGACGTGGCGTGCCCCAATCGGCCCGCAACAAAGAAGAGGATCCCGAGCGGCGGATGCCGCTCGCGAAGCACCTTCGTGAGATCCGTAACCGGCTCGTCAAGGCCCTCCTTGCCATCCTGGTCGTCACGATCGCCGCGGCCTTCCACTACAAGGGCATCGTGAACTTCTCCACCAGGCCGGTACTGGACTCGGTCGGCTGCCCGACGTCCTTCGCCGATCTGGCCAAGCGGACCGCAAACACCACCTGCGCGCGGATCACGATCAATGGTCTGCTCGCGCCCTTCACCCTGACGCTGAAAGTGTCCCTCATGGCCGGCGTCGTACTGGCCTCGCCGGTATGGCTGTACCAACTGTGGGCGTTCGTTGCCCCCGGCCTGCACAAGCACGAACGGAAATACGCCTATGCATTCGTCTGCGCGGGCGTCCCGCTGTTCTGCGGCGGCGCCTTCTTCGCCTACAAGGTGCTGCCCACGACCGCGAAGGTATTGATCGGCTTCACCCCGCACGGGGTCGACAACCTGCTGCCGCTGGACGATCTGCTCGACCTCGTCACCCGCATGGTCGTCGTCTTCGGCCTCTCCTTCGAGATGCCACTGCTGCTAGTGATGCTGAACCTCACCGGAGTGCTGTCCGGACGGCGGATAATCGGCTGGTGGCGCGGCATGATCATGGGAATCACGGCCTTTTCGGCTGTGGCGACGCCGAGCACGGACCCGCTGACCATGCTGGCGCTGGCCGCGCCGATCTGGGTGCTCTATTTCGCCGCCGTTGTCTTTTCCCTTCTCAACGACCGGCGCAAGGCCCGAAAACAGGAAGCAGAACCCGGCGACCACGAGATCTCCGACCTCGACCTCACACCTCAGGACATCGGCGAGGTGGAACCAGTTTCCGCCAGCCAGGCCCTGCCTGCGCAGCCGGACACCGACGACCGCTTCGACGGTGAGACGACGTGACCTGAGGGGCCTTCAGCAGCCCCGAGGACTGGCGCGGTGGCCCGTGAAGGCAATGCCAATGACAGGCCGGCGCGCCGACGGGCGTCTACGCGCAGCATGATCACCGGGTACAGCTGACGGTGCTCCCTGGATTGACGCGCCCCGCCCTGCACCCCTTCACCCCCGCGCAGGCACGGTGCATCTCATCCAATCTGGAACGATCGGTCATTCCCAATGTTGGGCTCGATCACACCCTCCGCGCGCCGCGAGTGGCCTCACCTTCTGGGCGCGACGGAGGGTCATTCCGTAATGATCGGTAAGGAAACTGGGAAGCATGTCAGGGCTGCAGTCGAAGGTGATCGTCGTGACCGGCGGTACGGCCGGAATGGGTGAGGCGCTCTCGCGTCGCGCCGCCTCGGACGCCCGCCACCCGGTGCCGGGGCAAACACCCGGATCAGGTGGGACCCCGTTCACCCCTTCCAAGGACGCAACCACCTTCCGTCTCAGTATCAGGCTGTCCAGCCCGGAGGGGGAACTCCCATGTGGACGGAGTCCGCGATGTGGCGCCGTCCCGACGCCGACTCGGCCACGCCTCGCCCATTCGGGATAGATCGCCAGAATCTACGATAAAATTCTCTTGTGGCCGCATATGAGAATCTCGTCATGGCCAGTCAAGGGGATTCCGCCTGGATCACCCTGAATCGGCCTGAACGCCGAAATGCCTTGAGCTGGGAGCTGCTTCGCGAGTTGCAGAAGGCACTGACCGAGGTGGCGGGCTCGTCGGCCGTAGGGGTTGTTCTGGCGGCGAATGGACCGGTTTTCAGTGCCGGGCATGACTTCTCCGACGTGCTCGCACAGGACGCCAAGGGCATTCGGGAGCTGCTGCATCTGTGTACGGACGTCATGCGGCTTCTTCAGTCCGCACCGCAAGTGGTGGTGGCCAGAGTGCATGGTTTGGCCACGGCCGCAGGTTGTCAGCTCGTGGCATCGTGTGACCTGGCGGTGGCGGGTGAGTCTGCCGGATTTGCACTTCCCGGCGGCAAGGGGGGTTGGTTCTGCCACACGCCTGCCGTGCCGGTGGCCCGCTCCATCGGACGCAAGCGACTCATGGAGATGGCTCTCACCGGCGAGGTGATCGGTTCCCGTACCGCCCTGGAGTGGGGACTGGTCAATCGAGTGGTCCCCGACGGCGAACTGGACGAGGCGGTCGAGGAACTCCTCGCCCGGGCCAGTCGTGGCAGCGCGGCCAGCAAGGCGCTGGGGAAGCGAACCCTCTACGCACAGCTGGACCGTCCCGAATCCGACGCTTATGAGATCGCTTGCGAGGTCATGGCTGATGCCTCTCAGACCCCGGCAGCTCGCGAAGGCATTGCATCCTTCCTGGAGAAGAGGCCGCCGGTGTGGCCCGAGTGACGAATGAACGGAGCCCTGAGACGCCGATGCAGGATTCCACGTCGGTGCCGATGCTCATCATCGGCGGGGGGCCGTTTGCGCTGTCGGCGGCCGCGCTCGCCGGTGACCGAGGCGTGGATGCCGTCGTGGTCGGACGGCCGATGGGGTTCTGGTCCGAGCACATGCCGCAGGGAATGCTGCTGCGTTCGGGCATCGACTGGCATCTGGACGCCACCGGCGTCTACACCCTGGAGGCGTATCTGCGGGAACGGGCCCTCTCGCCCAAAGAGGTTGATCCGATTCCCGTGGAGCTCTTTCGTGAGTATGCCGACTGGTTCCGCCGGGCCAAAGGCATCACCCTGAGGCAGGACCTGGTCACGCGCCTCACCCACCGGGACGGCACGTTTCACGCAGAGCTCGACAGCGGCGAGCGGATACGCGCCGATGTCGTGGTCGCCGCGCCGGGTATCAGCTATTTCACCCGACTACCCGATTGGGGCGGCTCGATCCCGTCCGGCCGCGCGTCCCACAGCTGTGACCTGGTCCGCTTCGCTGCCCTGTCCGGGCAGCGTGTGCTCATCGTCGGAGGCCGACAGAGTGCGTATGAGTGGGCGGCTCTGATCGGTGAACACGGGGCGGCTCGCGTCGATGTGGTGCACCGCCATCCCATGCCCCGTTTCGCGTCGGTGAGTTGGACGTTCTTTGACGACTACCTCGAGGCCACGATGCGGGGTTCCGGATGGTGGCGCCGCTTGCCGGTTCCCGTACGGGAAGCAATCCTGGCGCGATGTTGGGAGGCCGGCCGCGGCACGCTGGAGCCGTGGCTGCCGGCGCGGCTCGATGCGGCCGACGTCCGGATCTGGCCGGAGACCGCAGTGGTCCTGGCGGAGCCGACAGTGGACGGCGGGCCGGTGCGGATCACGATGTCGAACACTCAGTCCCTGACCGTGGATCAGGTGATCTTCGCCACTGGATACGCGGCCGAACTGGCCCGCGTCCCGTTCCTGGCGGACCTGGTGGAACGCATCAAGATGCGAAATGGCTCTCCAGTGCTGGACGAAGCCCTCCAGAGCACCGTTCCTGGGCTGTATCTCACCGGCTTCTCCGCGGCGCAGGATTTCGGGCCGTTCTTCGGTTTCGTCAAGGCCGCTCCGGCATCCGCCGCCCTGATCATGCGCGACATGCTGGCACGTACGGGCTGAAGTGGCGCTCCAGTCTGCATCGAAGTTCACACGGGCCTGGGTCCATCTCGAACACGCATATGTGCGAGCCGGTGCCGCGTCGGCGTTTCGCTGCGACCGTCGCCGACTGTGGGCCCACGGCTGGCCGACGACCGCAGAACCGCGGAACGCGTTGGTGACGGGTCAGTTGGGGGCGTTGGGTCTTACGTGGGAGCCGCGAACTCCTCAAGGCCCCGCTGTGCCGCCGCCGGGTCCATCCACATGGCTTGCCAGGGGTGGCCGTCGAGGTCGACGAAGCTACGCGAGTAAAAGGAAGCCGTGGTCCTCGGCGCCATCCGCCTCAGAGCCGCCCGCGGCGAGCGCAGCGGCAGCGACCGCGTCAACCTCGTCGCGGGATGACACGCCGAGTCCACCGGCGTAAGCGGCCGCCCCCAGCGCGGATCGGTTCGCCGGCCTTGGACCGTCCATAAGTGGACCAGGCGGAGGCCAGGCAATGGGAGCACCAGGTGATGGACTCCACGCGGCTCAGCGACCCGCGCAGCACAACTCGCCGCCTGGCTTGGTGACATCAAGGCGCTCCGGGCGCACCTGCCGTCACAACGCCGCCTCCGCCGGCGGCGAGCGGCGCTCGCGGCGCCGGGTGCCATCGCGCCCGGGTTCCTAGTCGCCGTCGCCGCCCGTCCGGCTCAAGCTCCGGCGCCGGCTCCTGTCCGATTGACGAAGCAACTCCCCCGCAGCAAGCGTCACGGTCGCAACGACACGGACCCAGCGGGGTCCGCCGCGCTCCGCCCACACCACGCAGACGCACCCGCCGACGACGAGCGCCAGCACGCCGAGCATCACCACAACGAACATGTTCTCCATCTCCGCAAACAGAGGGCCCCGCCGACCCGTCACTTGGCGGACGCACCTCACGAGCTGTCGGTTCCCGATCCCACACCCCGCCATGGGCCCGCCACCGTTCCAGCAGCCCCAGCAACGGCGGCCCAGGCCAAGCGGCAGTAGGTGAGGCATCGGCCGTGCTGGCAGAAGGAGCAGGCGCGCCGGAAGCGCAGCTTCGAGAGCACCAGCTCGATGCACAGGCGCGGATCCGCCGATGGGTGGGATTTCCCGGCGCGGGCGCCAGTCACGGCGGGCGGTGCGCGGGCGAGGCTGGTCTCGGCCACGGGGCCGGCGAGACCATCACCACCGACACCGACCCGTACGGCTTGATCGGCGGGCAGAAAGGTGAACACGGCTGCGACGACCAGCGGCACGACAGCGAACACCGCTCCCCCACCCAGCTGACCCATCCCCCCGTCACCGTCATCTGCACCGGCCCGCGCGACGTGCTGGCTGCGCCATCCCATGATGTGGGTTCCTCGCCCTCCGTCAGACTCGTCGGGCGTGGGAAGCGAGGCGATCGGCGAACGCGATGACAAGGTCGCGCAGTTCATGGGGGCGCTCGACGACGAACGGCCGGTCGAGGGTTGCGAGCACCCGGGGCAACCAGTCGAGCCGCTCCGCCCGTAGTTCGACGCGCAGCCAGCGCTCGGTCTCCATGTCCTGGGCTGCCGCAGGCTCGGGGTGCCCCTCCAGGCTCGCGATGCCGGCGGGAAGGTGAGCACGGATCTGATCAACTGTCCCGTGGATCCGCAAGGTCACCTCATGCTGGTACTCGGCCGTGGCGAACCCTGCCAACACGCGCTGCGCCGGATCGGGACCCACGGGCGCTTCGAAAGAGCCGGGCAGGGTCCGCACGTCTGCGATGCGGTCGAGCCGGAAGGTCCGGTCCTCGCCGATCCGGGCATCCACGCCCGTGACGTACCACCGGCCCGAATGGGCGACGATCCCGTACGCGTGCAGCGTGCGTTCGCTGCGCCGTCCGTCGCGGTCGGCGTAGCGGATCGACAGCGGTCGGCGGTGGCGCACCGCGTCGGCGATGGCGAGCAGCACCGCAGCGTCCGGAGTGGCGAACTCGCCCGGCTGATCCGTGAAGGCGAGAGCCTCCAGGAGGGCGTCGAGCCGACGGGCGACGTGCTTGGGCAGCACCCGCCGGATCTTCGCCGATGCCGTCTCGTTCGCCGTACGCTCCGTCGTGGTCAGCCCTGCGCGGCGCCCGGCGACCAGGCCGAGCAGTACGGCCAGCGCCTCGTCTTCGCTGAGCATGAGCGGAGGCAAGCGGTACCCCGGGGCGAGCCGGTACCCGCCGTAGCGGCCGCGCACCGATTCCACGGGCACGTCCAGGTCGATCAGCTGGTCCACGTATCGCCGCACAGTGCGCCCTTCGACGCCGAGCCGGTCGGCGAGTTCGGCCATCGTCCGGGTGCCGCCCGACTGCAGCAGCTCCAGGAGTGTCAGCACGCGGCCGGTGGGGCGAGACATACTCACAGTTTAAGGTCTATACAGGACCGATTCTGTCCACTATTTCTCCTAGCCTGCGCAGTGCACGCCCTTCAGCACAGCCAAGGAGATCCCGTGGATTTCGTCTCCATCCGCATCATCACCAGCGACGTGGCCCGCCTCGTCGAGTTCTACGAGCGAGCCACAGGGGCGCGGGCGACGTGGGCCACCGCGGACTTCGCCGAGCTCGAGACCGCGGGCGCCACTCTCGCGATCGCCGGCACCCGCACCGTCCCGCTGTTCGCCCCCGGCTCTGCCCGACCGGCGGACAACCACAGCGTGATCACCGAGTTCCTCGTCGACGACGTGGACCGCGTTCACCAGAACCTGACCGACTTCGTCACCGACTTCGTCGGCGGGCCCACCACGATGCCCTGGGGCAACCGGTCACTGCTGTTCCGCGACCCCGACGGCAACCTCGTCAACTTCTTCACCCCCGTCACCCCAGCGGCCATCGAGAAGTTCGCACGTTGATGCCAGGCACAGCCGCGCACGCGCCGCTGAGCCCCGAAAGGATGACTGCGCTCGTGCCTGCGGATTGACGCCGGACGTCCGATCACACACCCACCCCGAGACCTTCGCTGAGCCGGACCACAGCGGACCGTGGCATCAGGAGCCGGGCTGACCAGGGCTCGCGGCGATCTCAGCGATCCATGCTTTTGTCCAGTTCTTCAAGGCGTTCGGGTCTCATGGTGATCGTCGCGGCCGCCGCCGATTTCCGCACGGTTTCCGGCCGGGTCGCCCCGGAGACCGCAATGAGGGACCAGCTCGCCATGTACCTGGCCGAGTCCCAGGGCGCCGGGCGGGAGAGCTGGCTGAAGGCCCTGGACACCATCGAACAGCTCGACCCGACCTCGGTCGTGTCGGGGTACAAGCGGGACGGGGATCCCGACAGCCCCGAGGACATCGCGCGCACCCGCCGCTACATCATGGACTTTTCAGCCGCGCGGAAGGAAGCCAAGGACGTCAACGCGCTGTACGAGGCGATGGTCAGTCGCTATCCCGATCGCGTCAACCGCGGCGTGCTGTGCAATTCCGCGAAGGCCGCCATGGCCTGAGCCGCAGATCCTGATGTCGGAGTTCGGCAGCTCACGGGACGACGCCTTCTCGGGGCGTATGTCAGATGCCGGGTGTCAATTCCTGTTCGGCCCAGACGATCTTCCCCTCGCCCGTCGCGTAGCGGATTCCGCGTCGATGTGAGAGCCGGTTGACCAGGAGCAGACCGCGGCCGTTCTCGTCGGTGATGCGGGCGTGGCGCAGGCGCGGAAGGCTGTTGCTGGTATCGGAGACTTCGCAGGTCACGAATTCGTCGCGAATGAGGCGGAGGCTGATCGGCCCCTCGCCATGTCGTATGGCGTTGGTGACGAGTTCACTGACGATGAGTTCCGTGGATGCCGCCAGACGTTCCAGTCCCCAGGTCGCCAACTGGCGCGCCGACACGGACCGGGCCCTGCCGACGGCAGCCGGGTCGGGAGGCAGGTCCCAGGAGGCGACCTGACACGGCCCGAGTACGTGGGTTCGGGCCATGAGCAGAGTGACGTCGTCGGCCGGCGGGTGCGTTGACAGGGCGTCGACGACGGCGGAGCACTGCTCGTCCAGCGGGAGGCCGTGCTGTGCCAGGACGGCCCGAAGACGGTCGGTCCCGGCGTCGACGTCCTGAGTCCGTGATTCGATCAGGCCGTCCGTGTACAGGGCGAGCACGCTGCCTTCCGGCACTTCGATCTCGATGGCTTCGAATGCGGACAGACCCACGCCGAGGGGAGTTCCGGGCGGGAGATCGGGGAAGGTGACACGGCCGTGCGGGTGTATGACCGCGGGCGGTGGGTGGCCGGCGCGTGCCATGGTGCATCGTCTCGTCACCGGGTCGTAGATGACGTACAGGCAGGTGGCCCACAGGACTTGAGTCGCCAGTTCCTGGACGCCGTCCTCCCGGGTGAGACGGATGATCAAATCGTCGAGGTGGGTGAGCAGATCGTCGGGGGGCAAGTCCAGGTCGGCGAGGGCCCGTACGGCCGTGCGCAGCCGGCCCATCGTCGCGGCTGCCTCGATGCCGTGCCCGACCACGTCGCCCACGACCAGTGCCACCCGAGCCCCGGACAGCGGAATCACGTCGAACCAGTCCCCGCCGACCCCCGCGTCGATGTCGGCCGGCAAGTAGCGCGAAGCCACGTCGACGGCGGATCCGCCCGTCAGGCGTTGTGGAAGCAGGTTGCGTTGGAGGGCCAGTGCGATGGCGCGTTCGCGCGTATATCGGTTGGCGTTCTTCAGGCTGACCGCAGCCTGCGCCACGATCTCCTCCGCGAGGAGCAGATCGCCGTCCTCGAACGGCACCGGGTTTCTCGAACGGGCGAAGGCCGCCACGCCCAACGCCTCGCCCCGTGCATGGATCGGCACGACCATGAAGGCGTGGATCCCGTACTCGTGGATCTTCTCGTCCCAAGCCGTCCCCCGGTGGGGACGGCCGTCGGGCAGAGACCGCAGGATCGCCCTGGACGGTGTTCCCGTGGACAGGACGCGGGCGTAGGTCGAGGTCGGTGGGACGGAGATCTCCTCCCCGGGCGTCCAGATGGCCTCCGGGGCCCCCGGGTTGACGGACGCCAGGCCCGCGCGGCGGAAGACGGGGGTCGGACCACCTACCGGAGCCGGGTAGAGCAGGGCGTCCTGGCCGAGTTGGACCGAGTCGGCCAGGTCGACGATCGCGAAGTCCGCCAGGAGCGGTACCGCGATGTCGGCCAGCTCCTGACCCGTCCGCGCGACGTCCAAGGTCGTGCCGACACGGCTGGCGGCCTCGCCTATGATCGCCAGGCGTTCGCGGGCCCGGTCCCTGTCGGCGCTGTTCACCCACATCGCGCACACGGCCGGCGGGCTGCCGTCGGGGCCGTCGAGGCGGAAGTACGACGCCGCGAAAGGGCCGTACGCACCGACCGCCGAGAGCCATTCCGGATACTCGAGGTCGATGGCCGAGGTCCCGCTCTGCAAGACCTGCCGCATCGCCGTCTCCAGCGCTTCGGACTCGGTGCTGGGCCGCACGTCCGACAGACGCCGGCCAAGCCGCGTCGCGGCAGGAATTCCGTCGAGGAGTTCCGCGGTGCCGTTCACCCAGGTGCAACGCAGCCCCGCATCGCGGATGCAGATGGCGACCGGTGCGCGACCCAGGAGCGAGGACGGCCTCAGACCTCCGGCCGGCGAAGAGAGCACGGCATCCGCCCGGGTCGCCGAGACGAGCCACCGGACGACGCCGTCCGCCCCGGACAGCCGGGAGAGCCGCAGCCCCACCTCGAGGGCGCGCCCGTCGATGTGGCGGAGCCTGACAGTGCCGGACCAGACATCCGGGGCCTGGGAACGCCGTGCAAGGGCGGATGCCGTCGTCCAGTCCGTGGCTGATGCCAGCATGCTCGCTGCTGGCCGCCCCATCGCCTGCGCCGGGGAATAGCCGATCAGCTGTTGGGCTGTCCGGGTCCACCACAACACGGCGCCTTCCCCGTCGATCACGGCCATCGGTGTGCAGACCACCTCGGAGACTTCGAGAGGTGCGGGAGGAGCATGTCCTTCGTGTGTTGTCATCGGAGAGACGTCTCCTGACTGGTATGTGCCTTCAACGAGCCGTCGACGCGGGCTGCGCCGGCTGGGCTTCCCCTTCGGCGACAGCGGTCCGGGACTCGGACCGGCCTGGACCTTCTGCCCTGTGATCCAGTAGCACGGCAGTGCTGTCCTCAGCGCCTTCAGCCGGACGCATCCACCCGCTGCGGTCAGTGTCCGGCAGGCGGGCCCGCCTGCCGGATGCGGACACCGCCGGACAGGTCGCGAGGCCCACTCCTGTGCTCATCGGGATCGCCTCGAGATCTGGAAGGTCGATGCCCCGCTGCCAGGGTGCCCGACTTCTTGGCCACGCAGATCCGTGTTTACCCGCAGGATCGAGCCCCGGTTTCGAGCGGCTCCCAGGCCCCGACTGCGGGTTTGCCGCAGATCTGCGGCCGGCGCGGCGCTGCGGCAGCGTGGTGCGGGACCGCGTCGGCGATGAGCCTTCGCCGCCGGTGTCCGGCAGCCGGGGGGCGCGACCTCCGGCACATCCTTGGACCAGGGCCCGGGCGGTCTTGCCCCCGCCGGCCTTGCCGGATGCACCTCGAACAGCGTGTCGGCCTGGTCCGGGCAACGCCGCACCTGCACCTGCACCTGCACCTGCACGCGTACCAGGCCGGGAGGAACCGCCGCTCAGGAGGTGGCGGGCAGGATGTTCTGGTTGGCGCGGAAGTTGTAGGGGTCGTAGCTGCGTTTGTTAGGTCCGTGTTGCGCTGGCACTGCACCCATGCCACGGAGTCGCCTCGTGATGATCGTGCACGTGGCCAGCCAGGCGCCTGGGTCGTCGTCGCTGGTGACCTCCTTGTTCCGCCACCACTCGTACAGTCCCGCGAAGGCCTACTGGTGGAACCCGGACGCGATCAGCGTCGTGCGCTGAGCGGCCTCGCCGGCTCGGGCGGAGGGTGGGCGAGGCCGCCCAGCCACCATGCCCATGCCCCCTAGCTAGTCGAGCGCGTCGAGACGGGAGGACGCGCCGGCGGGGCCGCGTGGGGCGCCCGCCCGGCCCTCACCACGTAACCGGGCGGGATGCTGGGGGTTACGGGCTGCGCGCCGCGCGGGCGGGCATCAGCAGGTTCCAGCCGACCCGGAGCCACCCCGTTGATCGTGACCCCGCGGCCGTCCACGGGCGGAAGGACGATGACGGACGGCTCCTTGACCGGGCATATATCCAGCGTGTCTCGCGCGGGACGCGGGTGCATTCTGGAGGTGCGGCTGTGGCTCCGCGGCACAGGATTCAGCCCTCGGGCGGGGGCGATGGCCGCTCCGTCACGCGATTGGTGGGTCCAGCGTTGCCTGCTCGCCACATCCACCACGCTCGCTGTGCCCGCTGCCGGTGACACCACCGAGGCCGGGCCGGACGTCGCCGACTGTGTGTGCTATCCGAGCCCACCGCCCGGGCCGTTCCAGGACCACCGCGCTTCATGCGAAGCATCCGTGGAGGCGGCGCCCCGCGGCAGGTATATGGCCAGGCAAGCCCGGGCAGGCGCAGGAATGACGGGCGGTGGCAGCTCCGGCTGGCTGGGCTAACCCGCGATTTCCGGATGCCGGTGCACAGCGCCAGGTTGGTGACGACAGTGCAGGAAGCATCGCCGTCAAGCGCCGGGCCGGGCCTGGAACAGCTTGCGCGGCTGTTGGAGAACGTGCTGCAGGACTGCAGGGCGTCTATCGGCGCGCTGTATCTCTTGCCACCCGGCGGCAAGGCGCTGGAGCTTGCGATGCTGTCCGGCGGCCCCCGGAAGATGGCGGCGCCATGGGCGCGGATAGCGCTCGACGACCCCATGCCCCTGGCAGATGCCGTGCGACAGCGGGGCCTGGTGTGGGTGGGGAGCCAGGAGGAGATGGCCCGTCGCTACCCACGACTGGGGTTCGTGCTGCCCTACGACTTCATGCTGGCAGCTGTCCCGTTCACCCACGGGGACACGGTCTGGGGCGGACTGGTACTGCTGTGGCCGGTCTGGCACCCACCCGCACTGAGCTCGCGAGAGCGGGACACGATCGACGACTTCTGCCGCCATGCGGGCCTGCTCCTACAGCGGGCAGCTGACGAAGGCCAGCCGCTGCTCGCCGAGCCGACACCACGGACACTGGCCCCACTCCGGCACACCACACCGGAACACGCAGACGCCCTGGCCGCACACCAGTTCACCGAGCGGCTCCCTGTGGGCTGCTGCTCACTGGACCTCGATGGTCGGGTGACCTACCTCAACGCCGCCGCCGCCGAACTGCTGGACGTCGGCGCCGCCCCGCTGGTGGGTTCCAAGCCCTGGAAGGTCCTGCTATGGCTAAACCATCCCGATTTCGAGGAACGGTACCGAGCTGCGGTCATCAGTCGCCAGCCCACCACCTTCACCGCTGTGCGACCGCCCGACCACCGGCTGTCCTTCCACCTCTATCCCGACGACTCAGGAGTTAGCGTCCACATCACGCCCACGCCGCAGGGACCATGCGGAAACGCCACCGCACTACCGGCGCAGACACCGCGAGGCGCAGCCGAGTCGGCCGGCGCGACCACCCTCTATCACCTGATGCACGTGGCGGCGACCCTCAGCGAGGCAGTACACGTCAAGGACGTCGTCGACCTACTGGCCGATCAACTGGTGCCCGGCTTCGGGGCCCAAGGGCTGGCCCTGATGCTGGCCGAAGGCGGACGTCTTCGGATCGGAGGTCACCGCGGCTACAGCCCTGAGTTCCTGGCCCGCTTCGATGGCAAGCCCCTGACCGAGCCGACACCACCCGTGCAGGTACTGACCAGCGGCTCGCCAGTCTTCTTCTCCAGCTACGCCGACTTCCAGCGCGCCTGCCCCGATGCTCCCCGCTACCAGGACCGCGATGCCTGGGCCTTCCTGCCCCTGATCGTTTCCGGCCGCCCCATTGGTCTGCTCGCCCTGTCCTACGACCGCTCACGCGCCTTCCCCACGGCCGAACGCGCCATCCTGACCTCGCTCGCCGGTCTGATCGCCCAGGTCCTGGACCGCGCTCGCCTTTACGATGCCAACCTCAACCTGGCCCGGACCTTGCAGGCCGGCCTACTCCCACAAGCCCTGCCCGCCATCGCCGGATTGCAGGTCACCGCCCGCTACCTGCCTGCCGGCCACGGCACGGACATCGGCGGGGACTTCTACGACCTCATCCGTTGCGGGCCCCAGTGCGCAGTCGTCACCATCGGCGACGTCCAGGGCCACAACGTCCAGGCCGCCGCACTCATGGGCCAGGTCCGCACGGCCGTCCACGCCCACGCCACCGCCCACACCCCACCGGGCGCCGTCCTCGTCCGGACCAACCGCCTCATCGCCGACCTCAACCCTGGCCTGTTCACCAGCTGCCTGTATGTCCACCTGGATCTGGCACGGCACAAGGCTCGACTGGCTACCGCCGGTCATCCCCCACCCCTGATCCGACACCCCGACGGCCGCGCCGAGGCTCTGACCTTGACGCCCGGCATCCTGCTCGGGGTCACTTCAAGCGCCAGCTACCCCACCCTCAACATCCCCGTGCCGCCGGGCACGGTCCTCATCCTGTACACCGACGGTCTCGTTGAAGCTCCAGACACCGACATCGACCACGCCACCGATCGCCTCGCACGGCACCTCACCGAAGCCAGCGGCACTCAAGACGTGGACGACCTCGCCGACAACCTGCTCGAGCACGCCATGCCGGCCGTTCCCGGAACCGACGACATTGCCCTCCTCGTAGCCCGCATCACGTGACGACGTCGGCGATGTCAGTGCTGACACGTTTGCTCCGGACCACGGCCAGCCTAGCGTTCCCGATTGTCTGGCTGACCTGCGGAGATTCGCGTGATGCGGCCCGTAAGGCGGTGCGCGGGCATCACCGTGCCACGGGACCGGTGCTGGAGTGACGGAGTAGCAGCGGGCCGCACGGCTCCTCGTGGCGGGGGCAAGGAAGACCTCCCGGCATGCCGGACTGCTGAAATGCGCGGGCGGCAGGACCGCCATGACGTACGGGACCAGTCGCGAATGCTGGAGCAAGGCCACCAGGACCATGCGCTCGGCGTGCTTATCACGAGGAACAGGCTCGGCCGGCGGCTGATCAGGGTCGTAAGTACCGACCAAGGTCTTGGACATGGGCGCCTCACGGATGGGCAGAGCACGGACTCAACAGCTACGACGCTGCCGGAGCGGCAGCGTCGACCGCAGCGGGATGCCGGTAGCCCCGCCTTCAGGCGGAGGCGACGGTTCCTGCCTGTGCGCGGGTTAGGGATCGGGGAGCCGGTCGCGGATGTACTGGCGGTGGCGAACCGGGTCGAAGGGCTCCCATTCGGTGCGCGTGTGGTCTGCGGCCGCCGCACGGGACGGTGCCGGACCTCAGCCGGCTGCGAAGAAGTCGAGGTAGGCCTGGGCCAGAGCGGTCGGGTTCTCCAGCGCGACGTTGTGACCGGCCGCGGGGATGACGACGCCGTGGACGTCGTCGGCCACTTGCGCCATCTGTTGTGCTACCGCTTCCCCGAGGTATTCCTCGGCTCCGACGGCCAGGACCGGGCAGCTGAGCGGGTCGGCGTAATGCGGGCGGTTCTGTTCGGCGTCGGTCTGCCGGGCGCGGTACATCTCCAGGATGGCCCTGGTGCCGCCCGGCTGCTCGGCCGAGTGCACGATCTCGTTGACGTCTTCCTCGGCCAGCGCGCTGGGGTCCCACATCTGGCGGCGGGCGTAGTACGTCCAGAAGGGCCGTTCCCGTCCGGCCAGCAGCAGTTCGGGGATGTGCGGCAGGCTGAAGAAGCTGAAGTGCCAGCCGGTGCGGCCGTCGTCAGGGGCGAGCGAGGGGTCGGGGCCGCCGCCCGGCATTCCCGGGCCGACCGGAAGTCCCGGCAGGAGCGTTTCCTGGAAGACCAGTTGCCGCACCCGGGGCCGGTGAAAGGCGGCGACGGCATAGGCGATGGCCGCGCCCCAGTCTTCGCCGGCGACGCGGAACCGGTCGAAGCCGAGGTGGGTGGCGAGTGCGGCGACGTCGGTGGCCATCGTGGAGGTGTCGTAGCCGCACAGGGGGCGCTGGGAGCTGCCGGCACCCCGGTTGTCGAGCACGATGACGGTGTAGTGCGGGGTCAGCAGCGGTACAACGTGACGCCAGTAGGCCATGGTCTTCGGCACGCCGTGCACCAGGA
The DNA here is from genome assembly GCF_033792765.1 of Streptomyces sp. PA03-6a. Classification (NCBI taxonomy): domain Bacteria; kingdom Bacillati; phylum Actinomycetota; class Actinomycetes; order Kitasatosporales; family Streptomycetaceae; genus Streptomyces; species Streptomyces sp. PA03-6a. The sequence continues at coordinate 21,012 of NZ_JARAVK010000075.1, forward strand.
ACACCGGCTCGCCGGTGCCGCCGATCGCGTAGTGGATCTCCACACCATTGACCTTGGGCTTGCCGTGTATGAGCCGGACTCCGGCGTGGTCAGTGAGGTTCACCTCAGTGACCTCCTTCTTCTTCTCATGGACTGTGCCGGCGCAGACCGTGTGGCGGATCTTCCGGAGCGGCGCTTCTTGGCCGCCGTCCAGCCGCGGTCGGCGTGAAAGCTTCACCCCCATGCAACCGCGCCTCCATCGCCGCTGGTGTCCATGCGTCGTGCTTGCCCCAGATGGAGTCCATCTGACGATCAGATGGTGGCAGCGCGGGCGCCTCCGCAGCCGCGCCGCTCCGGGTCGGCAGGGCCCCGGTCGCCGATGGGCGGCGAGTCAGCCGCCCGTCGAGCAGACGCGCAGCAGCTGATCGGCGAACCGCGCCGCTGCCGGGCTGGTCTCGCCCGCCGGGGGCAGCATCAGGTGGATGTGCCGCTCCAGACGCAAGCCCTCGACCTCGACGAACCGCAGGACGCTGTCCGGGTCGGTCAGCACCGGGTACTGCAGGCCGGTCGGAGCGAAGCCGATGCCGACGCCCGCGCCGACCAGTTCGAGGAACAGTTCCCAGTCGCCGACCTCACAGACGACCCGGCGCTGGATCCCCTCGGTGGCGAACGCGGCGTCACTGAGAAGGCGGGCCGTCCACCGCGGGGGCACCTCGACGAACCGCTCGTCGGCCAGTTCCGCGATGGTGACGTCGGACCGCTCCGCCAGGCGGTGATCGGCACGGCAGACGAGGCGCAGCGGCTCCCGCGCGAGGCCGGTCATCCGGATGCCGGGGACCCGGCCGACCGCGGGTCCGATCACACAGTCCAGCTCACCGGTCCCGACCATCGAGATCATCGTCAGCGCGGGCCCGTACTGGAGGCGCAGGTCGATACCGGGGTGATCGCGGGTGAACTCGCCGAGGTAGGAGGCGAACGGCACCAGATGCTGGGCGGAAAGCCCGACGCCCAGACGCAGGGTGCCGATGAGCACGTCACGGGTGTGATGCACGGCCTCTTCCGCCTGCGCGGCGCTGATCACGGTCCGGCGTGCCGGGCCGACCAGGGCTTCACCGGCCGCGGTGAGCCGGACCGGCCGGGTCCCGCGGACATAGAGGGGCGTGCCGAGTTCGCGTTCGAGGGCCTGGAGCGAGTTCGACAGGCCCGACTGAACGATGAGCTCCCGCTTTGCGGCGCGGGTGACGCTGCGCTCATCGACCAACGCCAGAAAGTGCCGTAGCTGTCGGAGTTCCATCGGCCGCCACCTCCAGGCCTGCATTGCAGTGCATCTGGACAGTTCCATCTGTCGGACAGATGCAGCCTATCTCGGCACGCTGCCGCCGGATCGCCATCGAGGTTCCGACCTGCGTGGTTGACACCGTCGAACCGGTAAGGAACACCATCAAGGACAGGGGATTCACCCATGCCGGACCACTCGGCGAAGCACGCCGCGCCTCAGCCCGCCGGAAGCGGATCGCAGCGGGCCGCGTTCGTCATCACACTGATCTGCGCCGCCCAGTTCGTGCTGCAACTGGACTTCAGCATCGTAAACGTGGCGCTGCCGTCGGTTCAGTGGGAGCTGGGCATGCCTGCAGCGCAGTTGCAGTGGATCGTCACCGGTTACGCGCTGTCCTTCGGGTCGTTGCTGCTGGCGGGCGGCCGCCTGGCGGACCTGCTCGGCCGACGGCAGGTGCTGACCGTCGGCCTGGCCCTGTTCGGGATCGCTTCGCTGGCCTGCGGTCTGGCGCAGTGGCCGATCATGCTGATCGCCGCCCGGATCGTGCAGGGCGCGGCCGGGGCGATGGTCTCCCCGGCCGCGCTGTCGCTGCTGACGACGACCAGTGCGGAAGGGGCAGCGCGCCACCGGGCGCTGGCGATCTGGCAGGCCACCACCGCGGCGGGCGCGACCGCCGGGATCGTGGCGGGCGGGCTACTCACCCAGTACTTCGGCTGGCGGGCTGTCTTTCTGATCAACCTGCCGGTCATCGCCGTCATCCTCGCGCTGGTCCCGCACCTGCCGGCCGGGAAGCGGTCCGGTGGCGGCAGCCTCGACGTGCGCGGGGCACTGCTAGTGACCACGGGCATCGCGGCGCTGATCTTCGGCCTGAGCAGCGGGCAGCAGCACGGCTTCACCACGCCCGCCACCCTCGTCGCTCTCGCCTTCGCGGTGCTGCTGACCACGGGCTTCGTGGTCGTCGAAAAGCGATCGGCGACCCCGATGCTGCCCCTGCCGATCTTGGCGGAGCCGGCCCGGCGGGCCGCGATCGCTGCCATGCTGCTGATCGGCGCCATCCTGGCCGGCTACGTATACTTCGCGTCGCTCTACCTGCAGAGGGTGCTGGAATTCAGCCCGGTGGCGACCGGACTGGCACTGGTCCCGTCGACCGGCACCGTCGTGCTGGTCTCCACCTTCGGCACACGCTGGCTGACGGCCCGGTTCAGCGTCAGGGCCCTGCTGCTCGCCGGGCTGGCCTGCATGGGAGCCGGGCAGCTGTGGCTCGCCCAGATCACCGCCGGGGCCGGCTACCCGGCGGCCGTACTGCCCGGCATGGTGCTGACCGCGGTAGGGGTCGGGCTCGCCCTGCCGACCGCCTCGATCGCGATCACCAACGGTGTCCGGGCCGGCGAGCAGGGGCTGGCCGGGGCGCTGTTCACCACCAGCCAGCAGACCGGCGCCGCTGTCGGCCTTGCGGTCCTCGCCACCGTCGCCGCGGCCGCCACCGGCCACAGCGGCTCCCCGGTGGACGGCTACCGCCTGTCGTTCCTCATCGCGACCGCTCTCGCGGTCCTCGCCACGATCATCGTCGCGCTTCAGCTTGGCTCGACACCCCGCCGCCTCGAACCCCAGCGCCGGCAGCCCGGCCCCGACGGAACGGCCAATGCGCGGACCGCGGCGCAGCTCGACGAGAGGTGACGGGACCGACGGGGGCCGCCTGGCAGCGTCGCCCCCGGCCAGCCGACGCCAGGCCGGGGGCGCGCCTCGATTCAGGGCGAGACGCGGGTTTCCGCAGTTCGGCAGCGCCGAAGGATACGTTGAACCGATCGCACCAGATACGCACGCTCGTGTACTTCTCGAGATCTCGGCGGCAGCGGGCAGTTGTGGCTGCCTTTGTTGCCCTTGAGCTTGCCGAGGCTGAGAAAGGCTCCGTCGTCGAAAACGTCCCGTCCATCCTTGCCCGGCTTCACTGTCGCGTCCGTGATCCAGACTTTGAGGTCAGGGCCGTTGCCGGTGTCCAGATCTTCCAGGCGCGGCGCCCGGGAACCATCCGGCAACAACTGGACACGCTGCCGGGCCCTGGAAGTGGTGTACGGCAACCCACCTTATCCGGATGTTTGCCCGGCGCCGGAGTGAGGGTCTCAAACTGAGACGGCCACATGGTCTGCTTGGACACGCTGGCCCCGTAGACCTCGGCCAGGTGCGCGAAGATGTCGCCGTGCGTCAGTCCCCGCGCGGACAGCGACAGCACCATCTCGTCGACCCCGGTCAGACGCCGCTGGCGCTTCTTGACGATCTGCGGCTCGAAGCTGCCGTCACCGTCCCGCGGCACCGCGATCTCGACCGGGCCGACGCCGGTCAGCACCGTCTTGGCGCGCACCCCGTTGCGGGAGTTCCCGCAGCCGGCGCCGGCCGAATCGTGCATCTCGTAGCCGAGATGGTCGGTTATCTCGCCCTCCAAGGCGGACTCCAGCACGCGCTTGGTCAGCTGCTGCAAGAGCCGCCCTCACCAGCCAACTGGAGGCCGCTCGCGCGGGCCCGATCGACCAGCTGCCCGATCAACTGGTCGATCAGCAGATCCGCCGACAGCTCGACCGGGCGGACCTCTTCAACCGCCTCGACAAAGGCAGTCACGCCGCTCATCAGGAGTTCTTCCTTGATCGGGAGTTACACCGCTCTTTTTACAGTCCCGGAGCACGAGGAGTTTCCCGCCCCGAGGGTTTCGTAGAGGTCTGCGAGGTAAGGCGACCAGCCGGAGCCGCCCGTTTCGCCCCCCGTTCGGGCGGTTCCCCGAGAGGCTCCCCCCTCTCGGCGGTCACGCCTTGCAAGCCGGGGCCTGCTCGACTCAGGCCCCGGCCGGCGAGGAGGTCACATGGACGAGACGACCCGCATGCACCGCCCCGGCGAGAAAGTCCCCGCCAGCGGCATCTACGAATGCACCTGCGGTCAGGGCCACCGCTTCACCATCACGAGCACAAACGTGCAGGGCCACACCTTCCCGCCGGTACCGGAAAACTGCTCCGGAGTCGGCTGGAACCTGCTGATGCCCGCCCGCGCGGAGCGCAGCCCGTAAGACAGCCGATGCGCCCGCCTGGCCGTGCGGGGCCAAGGCAAGCGGTCAAGGCGGGCCTCAGACGCGGTCCCGTCAAACGCTGACCCGCCTGCCGCGGCAGGACCGCCACCCTTAGGAACGACCATGCACATCAACAGCATCACCGCCCGCCGGGTCGCAGCCGCCGCCCTCGCGGCACCTATCCTCGCGCTCGTCGGGGTCGGCACGGCCGCTGCCGCGCCACAGCAGACCGCCACCGCCAACGCCACCCACCAGTCCGTCGTCGACCACGGCGGCTGCTGGGGTTACGGCTGTGGCTACGGCGGATACGGATACGGCGGCTATGGCTACGGACCCGGATTCGGGTACGGACCTGGCTACGGCTATGGATACGGACCCGGCTATGGCAACGGCGTCATAGTGATACTCGGGTAACCGCACGGCTGGAACCTCATGATCCCCGCCCGCGCGGAGCGTAGCCCGTAGACCCCCAAGCAGCCCGCCCGGTTACGTGGTGAGTGCCGGGCGGGCGCCCCACGCGGCCCCGCCGGCGCGTCCTTCCCAAACCTCGGCGGGGCCGCCCTACTGCCCGGGGCCCTCGGCCGACGCCACCCGCCCGCGCCCCGCCAATTTCACGCCCTCACCCCAACGCCGCATTTGTTCCTGGAGCCACTCATCACATAGCGGATTGCCCCGACGCCGTAACGGACGCAGGGCTCGAAGCACTTCCGGCAACTGCCGTTCGCGATCCTCGGAGCGGTAGGAGTGGCCATGCCGCGCCCCCTAACCCCGGGCACTGACAGCCGACCGATTAATCACGTTCGGTGTTCTGGCGAACGCGTGCTGCTACCCTCGACCCAAGCGAAATCCACGGGAATCTGACCCCCGCCGGCCCGGCACCCCACGCCGCCGAGCCACCCCAACGGCCCCTCTTCAGGCCGTGCTCAAGCAGCCCCCGCCGGTCACCCGGCTGGGGCCGCACCCGTTCAGACCTGCCGCCCGCGGTGCCGGACGAGTCACGGTGCCGTGACCGCCACCCGGCGGACCTCAACCCTCGTGATCGTGACACCAGGCGCTGTCCAGTCAGTCGCCCGGCGGAGTCGCCTCGCGCGCATGCTCCTCGGTGTCGAACAACGGGGTGTCTTCTCCAGCCCATTCGGCGATGCTCCAACAGTTTTTGCGTGGCAGGTCCGACAGCAGCCCCAGCATCAGATCCCGTACCCGACGCCGGGGTTCAACCCGGGCGAACCGGCCGGCTATCCGGCTCATCAGGCCCTCGAACGCTTCCTGCCAGCGAGCAGGGTCCACGCTGTGACCTGCAGCCATCGCAAGATCGTTAGTCTTCATCCACCGAGATCAGCGGTGGCCCGCAGCCTTCCCGCAGCCGACCCACGAGCGAGATCACGGTCTATGGCTGGAGGTCGCGCTGGTACCAAGTGCCTGACTTGCCGCCGAGATCGGCCGGGGTGGCAGGGCCAACCGAGACGAACCCGGCCTTGGCCAAGACTTTCTGGGACGCGGCGTTGTCATGGGAGGTGGCCGCTCGCAGTGTGAGCAGGCCGTGCATCGCCTCCGCCATCCGGCACAGCTCCCGGACGGTTGCGGTCGCCACGCCGCGGCCGGCGACCCGCTCCGCGACCCGGTAGCCGAGTCTGGCAGTGCCGTCCTCCACGTCGTACAGGTTGAACCTGCCGAGTACCGAGCCGTCCTCGGCGACGAGCACGTAGAAGGCGCAGATGCCGGCCTCCTGCTCGGCCAGCGAGGCGTTGTACCGGTCGGTGAACTGGTCGAAGAAGTCGTCGCCGCGGTCGGAGATCGAGGCAGCGAAGTAGGCGCGGTTCGCCAGCTCGAAGGCCAGGACCGCCGGGGCGTGGCCAGCATGCAGCGGCTTCAGCTTGGGCATTGCCCGACCTTACCCAGATGGTCCGCTGAGGCCACCTGGTTTTGCAGACAGCTCCAAGACCAGGGCACATAACGATCTACGACTGGAGAACTAGTCGAACTCGCCCTCGCGTACGCCTTCCCGGAAAGCCCTCCACTCCTCTGCCGTGAATCGCAGGGGCGGCAGGTCCCTGTTCTCGGAATCACGGATGGCGACGTCTCCGTCACCGAGCTCTGCGACTTCGACGCACTCCGGCAGATAGCCGCTCTTGCTGCTCTCGAGCTACCTGGCTCTACTACGTGGTGCACGAAGCGTGGGACGCGATACAAGCCAAGGAACTTGCGGCGTATGGGGGCCGCCGAAGATGTATGCCTCGGATATCTTCCAGAGGCCAACGACGCAGTACGGGTTACGGTCCAACAGCTTCGCGAGGACGGCATCGGTCGCCAGCACCTTGTGTCCGGCATGTGAAGGGGAGCACCGCCCGTCACTGGGCCGACGTTGCTGCGAGCGTCGAGCCCCCCGCCTGAACACAATCAGCTACGACCTATCGACAATGCGTTGACACGAGACTGACAGTCCCTGTCGGCGTTGCCCGGAAGCCGAACACGGCTTCCGGGCATCGCGTTCGTGCCGTCATCAGTTGCTACGGGTCAGCCTGAGAGTCACCAATTGGAAGGGTCGCAGCAGGAGTTCTACGGCGCCGTCGACCAGCTCCGGACCGGCCGCCCCGGCCGACGGCCGCTCCAGCAGGTCGGTCGCGGTGACGTCGGCCGCCGTGAAGTTGGGCCGCAGCCGTGCGGTCGCCCTCCCGCCCCGGGACTCGTACACCCGGACGATCACATCGCCGCTCTCGTCGTCCGCGAGCTTGACCGCGCTCACGACCACCGCGTCGTTGTCCACGGTGACCAGAGGCTCGACCGCGGCGGTGCCCGGCACGCGGCGCTCGGGCAGGTTGATGCCGTAGCCCTCGGCGACCGCGTCGCCGATCGAGGCCCCGGGCGCCAGGGCGTGCCGGAAGCGGTGCACCCCCTGGTCGGTCTCCGGGTCGGGGAAGCGCGGAGCGCGCAGCAGCGAGACCCGCACGGTGGTGGTGGTCCCGCCGTCCTCGCTACGCACGGTGCGCGTCACGTCGTGCCCGTAGGTGGAGTCGTTGACCAGGGCGACCCCCCAGCCCGGCTCCTCGACGTGGACGAAGCGGTGGTTGCACGCCTCGAATTTGGCCGCGTCCCAGCTGGTGTTGGTGTGTGTGGACCGGAAGACGTGTCCGAACTGGGTCTCGGAGGCGTATCGCTCGGCGTGCACGTCCAGAGGGAAGGCGGCCTTGAGGAACTTCTCGGTCTCGTGCCAGTCCACCTCCGTGTCGATGTCGAGGCGCTTGGCGCCCGGAGCCAAGGACAGCAACTGGGTGACCGAGGAGGAGCCGAAGCGGCGCACCACTCGTACCGACGCGGTGCCGTCGCCGGCCGGGACCAGCTCCTCCAGGTCGGTCAGGTCGGTGACGGTGTTCCGGTAGAACTCGTCGACGTCCCAGGCATCCCACTGGTTGGGGAAGTCGGGGTGCAGCTGCAGCAGGTTGGCCGCCGTTCCGGGGGCCACGGCCTCTCGGCGTGCGCTGAGGTCGAACGCGGAGACGACCAGGCCGCGCCCGTCGATCTCCACCCGCAGCAGGCCGTTGTCGAGGACGAATCCGCCGCCGTCCCGGGGCAGCGGTGCCGTGGCCACAGCCGCGGCCACGGGGGCGGCGCCGCCGGCGGACACGCCGGCACGGGTGTGCGGCGCGGCGTTGAAGACCAGTTCGCCGCCCGTGGCCGGGCCCGCCAGGGCACGCTGCGCGGCGTCGATGATGCCGAGCAGTTCCTCGGCGACGGCGGCGTACGTGGCGCGGGCCTCGCGGTGCACCCAGGCGATCGACGAGCCGGGAAGGATGTCGTGGAACTGGTGCAGCAGCACCGTCTTCCAGAGCCGGTCCAACTGCTCGTACGGGTAGCTGAAGCCGGTCCGCACGGTGGCGGAGGCCGCCCACAGTTCGGCCTCGCGCAGCAGGTGTTCGCTGCGCCGGTTGCCCTGCTTGGTCTGGGCCTGGCTGGTCAGCGTGGCACGGTGCAGTTCGAGGTAGAGCTCGCCCACCCACACCGGCGGGTCGGGGTACTCGGCCTCGGCCTTGGTGAAGAACTCGCGGGGGGTCTCCCAGTGGACCGTCGCCGAACCGTCGAGGTCGCGCATCCGGGCGGCCTTGGCGATCATCTCGCGGGTGGTACCGCCGCCCCCGTCTCCCCAGCCCGTCGGCGCGAGGGAGTGCCGGGCCCTGCCCTTCTCCTTGAAGTTCCGCGCGGCGTGCGCGATCTCGCTGCCCTTCATCGAGCAGTTGTAGGTGTCGACGGGCGGGAAGTGCGTGAAGATCCGCGTGCCGTCGATGCCTTCCCAGGTGAAGGTGTGGTGCGGGAACTTGTTGATGGTGCTCCAGGAGATCTTCTGGGTGAGCAGCCACTTCGACCCGGCGGCCTTGATGATCTGAGGCAGGCCGGCGGCGAAGCCGAAGGTGTCGGGCAGCCACGCCTCCTCGTTCTCGATGCCGAATTCCTCGAGGAAGAAGCGCTTGCCGTGAACGAACTGGCGGGCCATCGCCTCGGAGCCGGGCATGTTGGTGTCGGACTCCACCCACATGCCGCCCGCCGGGATGAAACGCCCCTCCGCGACGGCCTTCTTGACCTTCGCGTACACCTCGGGGCGGTGCTCCTTGATCCACGCGTACTGCTGGGCCTGGGACATGGTGTAGACGAAGTCGCCCTCGTCCTCCAGCAGGGCCGTCATGTTGGACGTGGTACGGGCGACCTTCCGCACGGTCTCGCGCAGCGGCCACAGCCAGGCGGAGTCGATGTGCGCGTGCCCGACCGCGCTGATGCGGTGCGCGGTGGGCCGCGCGGGTACGGCGAGGACGCCGGCCAGCCGCTCGCGAGCGGCGGCCGCGGTGCTGTTCACGTCCTGCAGGTCGATCGCGTCCAGGGCGCGGCTGACCGCGCGCAGGATGTCGTGGCGGCGGTCGGAGTCCTCCGGGAGCTCGACCATGAGCTCGCCGAGCACCTCCAGGTCCTGCACCAGCTCCCAGACCGTCTCGTCGAGAACGGCCAGGTCCATGCGGGTCAGGGTGTACTGGGGGTCGTCCCCGGCGGTGTCCTTGTCGCCGAGCTGCGTCGGCAGGAAGGGGTGGTAGTCGAGCAGGACCGGGTTGGAGGCAGCCTCGATGTGGAGCAGCACCTCCTCACCGCCGGTGGCCGGGGAGGCGATCCGCACCCACTGGTTGCGGGGGTTGAGGCCCTTCACCGGGCTGCCGTCGGGCCGGTAGACCAGGCCCTCGCACTGGAAACCCGGCATGTTCTCGTCGAAGCCGAGGTCCAGGACCGCCTCGACGGTCCGCCCGGCCCACGCCTCGGGCACGGTTCCGGACACACGGAACCAGCTGGTGCCCCAGGGAGCGCCCCAGCGATCGCCGACGGCGACCGGCTCCACGGGGGCGGTCAGGCCCTCGGCGACGGGTACCGGCTCTCCCGGGGCGGTCCACACGGACACCTCGAGCGGTGTCGACTCCGGGTAGAGGGCGGGCCGGATGCGTTCGTCGAGGACGCGCTTGAGGCGGGCTTCGACCAGCTTGCGGTCGTCGTGCATGGGATGGCTCCTGTGCGGGTGGGGCGGAAGGGATGGACGTGAGGTGGGAAGCGCAGCGGCTCAGCGCACCTGATCGGGCCGGACGACCTCGGTGATGCCGCGTGCGGCGAGGTGGGCGGCGTCGTCGGCGCGGGAGGCGAGCACCGCGGCGGGACGGACACCGTCGGCGGTAAGCCGGACGAACGCCTCGTAGAACGCGCCTCCGGGCGCGCACACGGAGCGGTCGGGGGCCGCATCGTCGTCGCCGACGTCGACGGCGAGCGCGGTGGTCCGGGGCGCCGGCCGGCGCGGTTCGGCACGGCGCTCCCCCACGATCCTCCGGATGGCCTCGCCGGCCGGCTTGACCTTGCCCTCGTTGGTCAGCAGGCCGAGGGAGTACTCGAGTTCGGGGAAGTCGGCGAGGTCGCGGGAGACATCATGCGAGCACCACCAGGTGATGCCCCACACGTCCTCGCAGTCCAGGGCGTTCGCGACGGTGGCCTCGGTGAAGTCCGCGGCGTGCTCGGCGGGTATCAGGGGTGCGGGCGCGCCGACCTCCTGGAGCCAGACCGGGCGGTGCGGGTCGCCGGCCCATGCCTTGGACAGCTCGATGAGGTAGGCGGCGTGGTGTTCGGTGGCCGTTCCGGTGCGGCCGTGCCGCTGGGCCGTGCCGTTGAAGACCCACGAGTGCACGGCGGTCATCGCCCCCAGGTTCGCCGCGTGCGCGGGGGTGAAGGGGTGCCCGTCCAGGTACCAGGCGGCGTCGTAGGCGGCGTGCAGGTGCTGCCTGCCGGGGGCGGCGTCCTCGCATGCGGCGAGCACGGTCCGCAGCCAGGCGGCGGCCTGGGCCGGCGTGATCGGGTCGGGGTCGGGATGGGGCGGCCCGGAGAACTGGTTGATCTCGTTGCCGATGGTCATGCCGATGAAGTTGGGCAGGTTGTCGAGGGCGGCGGCCAGCGTGCCCAGGTAGGCGGCCTGGCCGGCGACGACGTCGGGGTCGGTGAAGATGTTGCGACGGTGCCAGGTCTGGGTCCACGCGGGCAGGAAGTCGAAGCTGGACAGATGCCCCTGCAGTCCGTCCACGTTGACGTCGAGCCCGCGTTCGCCGGCGGCCTCGGCGAGCGCGACGAGCTGCTCGACGGCCCGGGGCCGGATCAGGGACCGGTTGGGCTGGAAGACCGGCCACAGCGGGAAGACCCGGACGTGGTCCAGGCCGAGGTCCGCGATCGCGTCGAGGTCCCTGCGCACCGCATCGAGGTCGAAGTCGAGCCAGTGGTGGAACCAGCCCTGGCTGGGCGTGTAGTTGGCGCCGAAGCGCGGTCCTTGGGCGGGCATCGGTACGGGTGTCCTGACTCTCGTGGGGACCTGTTCCGCCGGGGGCGGAGCAGGCGGATGGTCGCGGCCGGTGGGCTGTGCGGGGCCATACGGTCAGCCCTTGACGGCTCCCTCCCCGACGCCGCGGAAGAAGTACCGCTGCAGGGCGCCGAAGAGCACGATCAGGGGGGCCACCGCGATGATGGTCCCGGCGGCCACCAGGCGTTCGTCGTTGGCGAAGGTGCCGTGCAGGTAGTTCAGGCCGACCGTCAGGGTGTACTTCGAGGGGTCGCTCAGCACCACCAGGGGCCACAGGAAGTCGTCCCAGGCGCCCATGAAGGCGAAGATCGCCACCACGGCCAGGGTGCCCCGCGCGGACGGGAGGGCGATGCTCCAGAAGCGCTGCCAGACGTTGGCGCCGTCCATGTATGCGGCTTCCTCCACCTCGTTGGGCAGGTTCCGGAACGCGTTGCGCATCAGCAGCACATTCAGCGCGCCGACAGAGCCGGGGAGCAGTACGCCGATCAAGGTGTTGTTCAGGCCGAGGTCGCGTACGAAGGTGAACTGGGCGATGATCAGGCCCTCCACGGGCACCAGCATCGCCAGCACGAACGCCAGGAGGAGCGCGCGCCGTCCGCGGTGCTGCAGCCGGGCCAGGGCGTAACCCGCGAGCGCCGCGCCGACGCAGTTGGTGACGACGCTGGACACCGCCACGGTGAGCGAGTTGAGCGCGTAGTCCCACACCGGGATGGTCTCGGAGACGCGCCCGAAGTTGTGCAGGGTGGGCTGCTGCGGCAGGAACGAAGGGGGCGTACTGAAGATGTCCTCGTGGGGGCCCTTCAGCGAGGTCGACAGCTGCCATAGGAACGGTCCCACGCTGATGGCCAGGACGGCGAGCAGCAGCAGGTAGCGCAGAACGAGTTCGGGGACCCGCACGCGGCGGCCGTCGGCGTCCAGCACTCCGCGTCGCGGCCGGCGACCGGCGGCCGGTGTGGTGGCGGGAACCGTGGGGGTGTCGGTGGCGCTGGTCACGCGTCCTCCTTCCGGTCGGCGCGCAGGGTCAGCAGCATCAGCGCGACCACCACCACGAAGATGACGACGGAGATGGCCGAGGAGTACCCGACCCGCCCGGTCAGTCCGGTGCCGGTGCGCTGGACGAGCATCACCAGCGTGGTGTCCTCGCCTGCGGGGCCGCCGTTGGGCCCGGCGAGGACGTACACCTCGGTGAAGACCTTGAAGGCGGAGACCGCGGAGAGTGCCGCGACCAGCACCATCGTGGAGCGGACGGCCGGAACGGTGACGGTGAGGAAGCGGCGCAGGGCTCCCGCGCCGTCGACCGCGGCCGCCTCGTGCAGCTCGCGCGGGACGTCGGCGAGCGCCGCCAAGTAGATGATCATGTAGTAGCCCAGACCCTTCCAGATCGTCAGGGCCATGGCACTCAGCAGCAGGGTCCACTGCTCGCCCAGGAAGTTGACCGGGCTCCCGCCTACCGCCGTGACGATGGAGTTGAGCAGGCCGCGGTCGTCGAGCAGCCACACCCAGATCAGGCCGACCACGACCACCGAGGCGACGACGGGCGTGTAGAAGGCGGCGCGGAAGAAGGTGATGCCGGGTATGCGCCGCTGTACGAGCAGGGCCAGCAGCAGTGGCAGGATCACCAACGCCGGGACCACGCCCGCCACGTACAGGGAGCTGTTGCGCAGCCCGATCCAGAACGCGTCGTCGTGGAGCAGGGCCTGGTAGTTCTCGAACCCGACGAAGCTGCCGCCGACGAGCGTCCGGCGGTCGGTCAGCGAGTTGTACAGGGTGCTGCAGAACGGCCAGAGGCTGAACGCGCACACCACGATCAGGCCCGGCGCGGCGAACAGCCACGGGCTCCACCAGCGGTGGCGGCGGATCCCGCGGGAGCGCGGCCGTCCGGAGCCGGAGCTCCGGACGGCCGCGGTCCGCGGACCGCCGGCGATCGTTCCAGGGGCGGTCGAGGACGTCATGGCGTATCCCGGTCAGCTCTGGGCGAGGAGCTGGTCGGCTTGCTTGACAGCGTTGTCAAGCGCTTCCTTGGGGCTCTCCTTGCCCTGCAGCGCCTTGGCCACCTCGTTGCCGAGGGCGGTCTTCATCTGGTCGCTGAACTGCACCGGGGTGTAGTTCACGGCGTTGGCGAGGGAGCTGGCCGCCGCGATCCGCACCCGGGTCTCGTCCGTGCCGTCCTCCTTCGTGAAGTACGGGTCCTTCAGAGCACCGGCCGTGCTCGGGAAGATCGCGACCTGCTTGGCGAAGGCCATCTGCCGTGTGTTGTCGGTGACGAAGTGGGCGAAGGCGATGGAGGCCGCCTTCTGCTTGGCCTTGGAGTTCACCATCATGCTCTGCACGTAGACGTTGACCTTGCCGGTGTTGGTTATCTGGTCGGTGATCCCGATGTTCTTGTAGAGCGTCGGCGCCTGTGTCTTGAAGTTCTTGAGGTCCAGCGCGCTACCGGGGTTCATGGCGACCGCGCCGGTGAGGAACTTGTGGCCGGCCGACTCGGGGGTGGCGGTCAGGGCCTGCGGGTCCAGTGCGTGCGCGTCGTACAGCTTCTTGTAGTGCGTGAGCAGTTCGACGCCCTTGGCGTCGTTGAAGGTGAACGCGGTGCCGTCCTTGTTGACCAGTTGGGCCCCGTAGCGGCCGAAGTCCTCGATGGTGGGCACGTTGGACAAGGTGGCCACCTTGCCCTTGCTGTTCTCGGAAATGGCGAGGGCGTCGGCGAACAGGTCGTCGTAGGTCTTCGGCGGCTTCTCCGGATCCAGCCCGGCCTCCTTGAACAGCGCCTTGTTGTAGAACAGCGGGCCGGTGTTCAGATACCACGGGAAGGCGTAGGTGCCCTCCAGGCCCGGGACGGCGTCGGCGGACCAGGCGCCGGCCAGGTACTCGGACTTGTACTGGGCGGCGTCCTTGTCGAGGTCCAGGGCCAGACCGGCCTTGGCGAGCGGCGCCAGCAGGTCGGGGGTGACGTTGACGACGTCGGGGAGAGTCCCGCCCGATGCGTCGGCACTGAGCTTCTCCGCATAGCCGTCGGCCGGCTGGTCGACCCACTTGACGTGGGTGCCCGGGTACTTCTTCTCGAAGTCGGCGATGACGCCGTTGAAGTAGCCCGCGAAGTTGGCCTTCAAGTTCCAGGTCTGGAAGGTGATCGTGCCCGTCACCTTGCCTGACGAGTCGGTGGACGCATCTCCCCCGCCGCTCCCGCAGGCGGCGAGGGAGAACGTCGCGGCGGCGACGACGGCGGTGGCTACCGCCTTGTAGGAAGAACGCACGGTGGACGGCTCCTTTGCTCGGACCTTGCGCGTGGATGACGCCCCGGGGCTGGGCCGGCCGGGTGCGCACGTGGAGGAGACCATTCCAGCCGTCGCGGGGAAAGTCAACGAATTCCCTGGAGGTTTCTTCCTGGTCGATGCATATGAGCAGGTCGGAGCGGGTGTGAGAGGCGTCTTGCACTCGCAACTAATGCGCTTTAGGGCCGGTCCACTGAAGCGCTTTAGTTCCGTCCGCCGGTTCTGGGTCGGAAAAGCACGCGCGGAGCCGTACGATGTGTGCTCACGTGCAGGGAAGGGGACCACTCGCGGTGGCAGACGAGCAGCAGGGCAGAGACGTGGCCGATGCGCCGGGGCACGGCCGTCCGGCCGGGCGCCGCCGTCCCACGATCAAGAACATCGCCCAGCGGGCGGGGGTGTCCGAGAGCGCTGCTTCGTTTGCGCTCAACGGCCGTCCCGGCGTCTCCGAGGCCACGCGCGACCGCGTACGCCGCGTCGCCGAGCAGCTCGGCTGGCGACCCAGCGCCGCCGCACGGGCCCTGTCCGGCGAGGGGGCGGCGACGGTGGGCCTCGTACTGGCCCGGCCCGCCGAGACCCTGGGCGTCGACTCGTTCTTCCTGCAACTGGTCTCGGGTATCCAGGAGGTGCTGGCCCCGCGTCATCTGGGCCTGCTGCTCCAGGTGGTGGAGGACACCGAAGCCGAGTGCGGTGCCTACCGTCGCTGGTGGGCCGAGCACCGCGTCGACGGGGTACTGGTCGTCGACCCGCGCACTGACGATCCGCGCCCCGCCCTGCTCGATGAACTCGGCCTCCCCGGCGTGGTGATCGGCGCCCTTCCGGAGTCCGACCCCGGTGCGCACCACCGTCTGTCACAGGTGCGGGTCGAGGACGCGCAGGCCATGGCCGCCGTGGTCGGCCGCCTGCACGCCCTTGGCCACCGGCGCATCGCCCATGTCGCGGGTCTTCCGACCCTGGCTCACACCGCTCGCCGCATCGAGTCGCTCACGAAGGAGGCGGCACGCCAAGGGCTGGCTTCGGCACGGTCCGTGGTGACGGACTACTCCGACGCCGAGGGCGCCGCCGTCACACGCCGGGTGCTACAGGAGCCCGATCCGCCCACGGCGATCATCTATGACAACGACGTGATGGCGGCAGCGGGTTGGGGGGCGGCCGTCGGCCTGGGCCGCGACGTGCCCGGCGACGTCTCCATCGTCTCCTGGGAGGACTCAGCTGTGTGCCGCCTGGTCCAGCCATGGCTGACCGCGCTGTCCCGCGACGCGGTGGCCTTCGGCCGGACCGCGGCCGAGGAACTGACCGCCCTCCTCGACGGCGGCGTGGCCCGCGAGGTGAGTCTGCCGTTGCCCCGGCTCATCGAACGCGGCAGCACCGCCTCCGCGCCGTCCCGCGCCCTGAGCGAGGGGTCATCCGCAACGTGACTCCCTTGCGCGACCGGCCCCCGACCAACGCGAGGAGATCGAAGTGGCGCGCACGGTCCTGCGCAAGGTCCACGCGAGCCGGGACCACGAGCTGCTGCCGCTGACCGTGATCCGCAAGGACACCCCGGATGCTGGCTGAGATGTCCGCGAAGCCCTTCCAGGGGGCGCCCGCGGAGGTCCTCCTGCCGCACGTCAACGAGACAGCGCTCGTCAAGCGCGGTCGCGTCCGCAGGGCCGTTCAGGGCATGCCCGCGGCAACTGGCGCATCGCCTACGCCGCCGTGGCCCGCGAAGCGGACGTCTCCATCTGGCTCGCCCATACCTCAGCCTGTGCGCACGCTTTAACCAGGCGCCGGCCCGCCAGGCCGCCCAGAGCTATGAGAGCGGGCGCAAGGTCCCCACCAGCAGCAAGCACACCGACCTGCTTCTCGCCCGCCAGGAGATCACAACGGCTCCGAACCGAGTACGGCCAGGTGCAGCCGCAGGCCAGCGTTCACGTCGGGCAACAGGTCGCACTCGGCGACCCTGCCCGGGCAACCGGTGGCGGGGCGTGCGGTCGGCTTCGACCAGGGCGCAGGTGGGTGCGTACGGGTGCCGGCCAGCCTCGGCGTGGGCGCGGTGGATGAGGCGGTAAGCGAGGATGTTGCCATGGCCGGCGGCGACCATGGCGGCGTCGTCCAGGACGACGTGTTCGGTCTGGTTCACCGGGTGGTCGTGGCCTGGGTGAGGCGGCGGTCGAGTTCGGCGTCCAGGTCGTCCCGCTCGACGGGGGTGGGGGCGTAGCCGTTCCAGGCGTTCAGCACGGCACGGGCCTGCTCGGCACGCTCCGCGGGGGGTGCGGACGTCGGCATTCCGTCCGCACCCCCCCCGCCCCGTGCCCGCCCGCCCCGAGCCGGTCAGATGGCCTCGCAGCGCTGCGGCCCACACACAGTGCACCGGGACCAACATGACCGCCACCGCCAACACCGCCTCTCCAGCTGCACCACACGAGCATGCGAAAGACCA
>NZ_JARAVK010000076.1:0-37466 GCF_033792765.1 Streptomyces sp. PA03-6a
TCTTGACGGACGGCTTGGCCGGCGCGGCCTGGGCGGCCTGCGCGGACAGGGCGACGGCTGCGGCGGCGGTCGCGGTGAGCACGGTGACACGTGTGCGACTGGCCTGCTTGGGACGACGGTGGGACGCCACTCGGGCGAGCTCCTTCTTCCTCCAGCCGCCTGCCGCATGCATCGGGAACTACGTTCCCCGGCTCCAAGCGTCGGCGTCCCCCGTCGTACGCGCGGCACTTCAGATCGGCGGGACCTCCGCCGCCATCCGGGCTGGATGATCGACTGGGCAGAGGTTCGAGGCACGACCCTAGTGACCATCTTGTGATCGGATCAAATCCCTGAAGAAAAAAAGTCGCTCGGCAGCGTTTTCTTTACACACATCGCACGTGCAGTGATGACGAGTTGACACTGCGTCCCCGAAAAGCGCCTCACACGCCCCACGGTGTGCTCCAGGTCACACCCGGGCAAGTCGCTTCAGCAACAAGGTGGATGCGACCGGGCGGGCGCCAACACGGGCCACACCGTCAGCAACTTCGCGATCGGAAGAAACCACCACAATCGGACGACCGGGAGGTTCCGCCCGAACCAGACGCCGGATCAACTCGTCCGCCGTCTCACCGGCCTTGCTGAACAGCACCCGCACCCCGCGCGGCGGTGCCAGCAGCACCGGGGCGTCCAGATCGGCGCCGTCGAAGACGCAGGTGACCTCGGAACCGCTCTGCGCCGCCAGCACGGCCAGGCCGCCCAGCAGCCGCAGCCGCTGCTTCTCCAACGGCAGCGCCGGATAACCGGTCTTGGTCACGTTGTAGCCGTCGACCACCAGATGGGACTGCGGCAGCGCCAGCAGCTGGTCCAGCAGCGCCGGGTCGTCCTCGGACAGGGCGCGCCGCGCGATGTCCTTGGGGCTGATCGCCCCCGGCGTGACCGCGTCGACGGTGTCCGCGGGCCGGGCGCCCAGGGTGTCGCGCGGCGGCAGCGCGAGCTCCCGGCGCAGTCCCGAGGCGGCGTCGAGCACGGTGTCCAGCAGCAGGCGCAGCCGCATGTCCTCGGTGCTGCGGCCCTCCCGGGCCGCCCGGCGGGACGCCTCCACGGCCTGCTCGGCCTCGGCGAGCCGGGCCCGCAGCCGGCGGGCCTCGCCGTCGGCCGAGGCCTTCTCCGCGGCCGCGGCCGCGCGGGTCTCGTCCAGTTCGGCCTCGACCTTGCGCAGCGCCGCCTCGGCTCGCTTCACGTCGCTCGCCGCGCTGCGCAGCTTGCGCTGCAGCGACTCGGCCTCCTTGCGGGCCGCCTCCAGCTCGGTGCGGACCCGGACGCCCTCGGTACGCGCCTGGGCACGGGCCTCGTCCAGTTCCACCTTCAGCTGCCGCAGCTCACGCTGCGTCTCCTCGCCGGCCCGTTCGGCGCTGACCCGCTGCGCCTCCTCGCCCGCGGCGGCCACCAGCTTGGCCCAGCCCGCGGGACGCAGCAGGTACGCGGCGGCCGCCACGTCCAGCGGGTCGACCGCGGGGGGCGGGGTGCCGGCGTCCAGCGCCTCGCACAGGTCCGGCTCGGACTCGCGCAGCCGTGCGCCCACCCGCTGCCGGAAGGAAGGGTCGCCCTCCAGGGCCGTGGCGAGCGCGGTGGCGGCGAACTTGGCGCGACGGCTCGGGGTGAACCGGGCGTACGGGCGCAGCACCGCGGGGAGCTCGCCCGGGGTCAGCCCGCCGAAGGCCTCCGCCGCCAGGGCGACCACGCGGTGCCGTACGCCCTCGGGCAGCGGCCGGTCCAGCGACTCGCCGTGGACGGACTCCTCCGGCGCAGCCGTAGCCTCGGGCGCGGCCGCTTCGTCGCCGCGGCCCGGGTTACCGCCGGTCCCGTCCACCCGTCACTCCCGTCCAGTCCGTGGGCGCCTCCCCGGCCTCCTTCAACCTCTCTGGCCGCGCCGCATTCTTCTATTGTCCCCGGCGGCGCTCAGGCCTGCGTCGCCGCCGCCGCGCCGGGGCGGTCGACCAGCTCGACCTGGTCCACGGCGTTGCACCAGCGGCAGCGCACCGACTCCACGGACTCGCTGAGCACCTCGCGCTCCTCGACCGTGGGCTCGCCCGCCAGGTCCAGGTGGACGTACTCGACGACCTTGCTGGAGCGGGTGACGTCGAACCGGGTCAGGTTGCCGCACAGGGAGCAACGCCAGCGGGTCGTGGCGGTCGGCAGGGGCACCGGCATCGGTCGTCTCCTCGGTCGCGCGGATGCGTTCCGGTCACCCTACGGCCTCGGTGGTCCCCCGCGCTGCGGCGAGGCGCCCCACGACCGTTACGCCCGTTCCGTCATGATCGGTCCATGGTCATCCCGGTGTACGACAAGAACCCCGTCCACCGCACACCCGTGGTGACGTACGGCCTGATCGGGCTGTGCGCGTTGCTCTTCCTCATCAGCCCGTCCTCCGGGCTCAACTACATGTACGGCATGGGCCACGATCAGGTGTGCGCCCAGGCGACGTACTTCGCCCGCTGGGGTGTCATCCCCGCCGAGCTCTGGCACGGCCGGATCCCCCTGGCGCAGGTGCCGATGCCGGCGGACTGCCCGCCACTGGGGTCCTTCGCCACCTCGCCGTTCGTGTCGGTGCTCACCGCACTGTTCGTCCACGGCAGTTGGGTCCACCTGCTCGGCAACATGCTGTTCCTCTGGGTCTTCGGCGACAACGTCGAGAACCGCATGGGCCGCTTCCGGTTCCTGCTCTTCTACGTCGTCTCGGGCTACCTGGCGACGTACGGCTACGCGCTCGGGCACGCCTCCTCGACCCAGACCCTGGTCGGGGCGTCCGGCGCGATCTCTGGGGTGCTCGGCGCGTACCTCTACCTCTACCCCAAGGCCCGGGTCACCAGTGTCTTCCCCTTCCTCTTCTTCCTGCCGCTGCGCTTCCCGGCCTGGATGGTGCTGATCTTCTGGTTCGTGCTGCAGTGGCTCGCCGGCGAGATCCAGCAGACCGGTCCCGGGGTGGCCTACCTCGCCCACATCACCGGCTTCGTCTTCGGCTTCCTGTGCGCGTGGGTGTGCTATCGCGCAACGCCTAAGCTTGAGCCCGCAGCCAGGGCGACCCAAGGAGACCTACAGCCGTGATCACCGCGATCGTGCTCATCAAGACCAGCGTCGACCGTATCCCCGAGATCGCGGAGTCCATCGCCGCACTCGACAGCGTCAGCGAGGTCTACTCCGTCACGGGGACGTACGACCTGGTCGCCATGGTGCGGGTGGCCCGGCACGACGAGCTCGCGGACGTCATCCCCGGCCGGATCAGCAAGATCCCCGGCGTCGAGGCCACGGACACGCACGTGGCCTTCCGCACCTACTCCCAGCACG
This sequence comes from Streptomyces sp. PA03-6a, assembly GCF_033792765.1. Lineage (NCBI taxonomy): Bacteria > Bacillati > Actinomycetota > Actinomycetes > Kitasatosporales > Streptomycetaceae > Streptomyces > Streptomyces sp. PA03-6a. The sequence goes on from NZ_JARAVK010000076.1 coordinate 3,325, forward strand.
ACCTCGAGACGGCCTTCGCCATCGGCCTGGACGCGTGACCGCTCCGCCCGGCGCGGCGCCGCGGGGCCGGGCCGCCGCTCAGGCCTGGTCCCGGTCCGGGACGCAGCGGCCGTCCTCGGTGCGGTAGCGCCACTTGGCACCGTCCGCCACGAGCTCCCGCACCGCGGCGACGAAGCGCTCCACGTGCTCGTCCGGGGTGCCCGCGCCGAACGAGACGCGGATGGCGTTGAGCGTGGGGGCACCCCCGGCCGAGGGCCGGGCGAGCTCGCCGGGGGCGGCGTCGGGGGCCCCGCACTCACCCGGCTCCTGGTCGGCGCCGCCGAGCAGGGTGCGCACCAGGGGGTGCGCGCAGAAGAGGCCGTCGCGGACGCCGATCCCGTACTCGGCGGAGAGCGCCGCCGCGAAGTGGGAGCTGTTCCAGCCCTCGACGACGAAGGAGATGACGCCGACCCGGGGGGCGTCGTCGCCGAACAGCGACAGCACCTTCACCTCGGGCACCTCGGCCAGTCCGGCCCGCACCCGCGCCACCAGCGCCTGCTCGCGCTCGACCAGCCGGTCGAACCCGGCCTCCGTCAGCACACGGCAGGCCGAGGCGATCGCGTAGGCGCCGATGACGTTGGGCGAGCCGGCCTCGTGCCGGGCGGCCGTGGTGTGCCAGTCGACGTCCACGCCGCCGTCCGCGCGCCGGGCCACCCGCCGCGAGGCGCCGCCCCCGGCCAGGTAGGGCTCGGCCGCGCTCAGCCAGTCGGCGCGGCCGGCCAGCACACCGGAGCCGAACGGCGCGTACAGCTTGTGCCCGGAGAAGGCCACCCAGTCCACGTCGAGTTCGGCGATGTCCACCGGGTGGTGCGGGGCCAGCTGCGCCGCGTCCAGCACGATCCGGGCACCGTGCGCGTGGGCCGCCGCGGCCAGCTCCCGCACCGGCCACAGCTCGCCGGTCACGTTGGACGCCCCGGTCACGCAGACCAGCGCCGGTCCGTACGACTCCCGGGCGGCCAGTGCCCGCTCCAGTGTCGCCACGGCCTCCCCCGGGGTGCGGGGGGCGCCCAGGTAGGTCACGTCGGCGTTCCGCCACGGCAGCAGGGACGCGTGGTGCTCGGTCTCGAAGACGAAGACGCTCGTGCCGGCCGGTACGGCGGCGGCCAGCAGGTTCAGCGAGTCGGTGGTCGAACGGGTGAAGACCACCTGGTCGTCGGGGCGGCAGCCGAGGAACTCCGCGACCGTGGCCCGGCTCTGCTCGAACAGGTCCGTCGACAGCTGCGAGAGGTAGCCGGCCCCCCGGTGGACGCTGCCGTAGTACGGCGCGTAGGCCGCCACGTCGTCCCAGACCCGCTGCAGGGCGGGTGCGCTGGCCGCGTAGTCGAGGGCTGCGTAGCCGACCTCGCCCCCGGTCACGAGCGGCACGAGGACGTCGCGCCCGAGCACGGGCAGCGCGGTGTGGACGGACGAGGGCAGGGCAGGGCGCAGCGACATGGCGAAGTCTCCTGGGAGCATGCGGGAGTGACGGGACGTCAGTGATGACGGAACGGCCCTCGGCACGACGGGCGAAGGCCCGGGGAGGGGGGAGGACGGCTGGGGGCCCGAAAGGCCCTAGCGCATTCGCTTGCTCATGGAGGAACTCCTCTGACCGCGCTTGCCGCAGACCTCGCTGCCTGCGGCCTGGTCATCACCCGGGGCACCCCGCCACGGAAGGAGGGTTGCCGGACAGCGGGCCGGGGCCGTGTCGCTGTCACTCGTGACCTGCGCAGCATCATGCCACACGCGCGGGGCGCCGCAAGCCGCGGTCCGCATCCCGGACGGTCCGCCCGCGGGCGCACAGCACGGAGGGCCGGGGCAACGCCCCCGGCCCTCCACGGTCGTTCCCGCGACTACGCCTGCGTGGCCGCGGCCCACCGCTCCAGCGTCCGCGCGGCCGCACCCGAGTCGACCGACTCGGCCGCCCGGGCGATCCCGGCCGCGATCCGGTCGGTCAGCGAACCGCCCGCGCCCTCCAGCGCCACCAGCGCGGCCGCCGAGTTGAGCAGCACCGCGTCACGGACCGGGCCCGTCTCGCCGGCCAGCAGCCGCCGGGCGACGTCGGCGTTGTACGCCGCGTCCGCGCCCCGCAGCGCCTCGATCGGCACCAGTTCGATGCCGACGTCGCGCGGGTCGAAGGACTCCTGCCCGACCTTCCCGTCCCGCACCACCCACACCTGGGAGGTGGACGTGACGGTGAGCTCGTCCAGTCCGTCGTCGCCCCGGAACACCAGCGCGGAGGAGCCGCGGCGGGCCAGCACGCCGGCGATCAGCCCGGCCATCCGGGTGTCGAAGCACCCCACGGCGGAGGCGCCCACGCGTGCCGGGTTGGTCAGCGGGCCGAGGATGTTGAACGAGGTGGGGATGCCCAGGTCGCGGCGGGCCGGGGCGGCGAACCGCATCGCGGGGTGGAACTTCGCCGCGAAGCAGAAGGTGATCCCGGTGTCCTCGGCGACCTTCGCCACCCGGTCGGCGGGCAGGTCGAGGTTGATGCCGAGCTTCTCCAGGACGTCGGAGGCGCCGCTGGCGCTGCTGGCGGCGCGGTTGCCGTGCTTGACGACCTTGGCCCCCGTGCCGGCGATGACGATGGCCGACATCGTCGAGATGTTCACCGTCTTGGCCCGGTCACCGCCGGTGCCGACGATGTCCACGGCGGGGCCGGGGATGTGCAGCGGCTCCGCGTGCGCGTACATCGACTCGACGAGGCCGGTGACCTCCTCGACGGTCTCCCCTTTGGCCCGCAGCGCCACCATGAAGCCGGCGACCTGGGCGTCCGAGGCCTCACCGCTCATGATCCGGTCCATCGCCCACGCCGCCTCCGCGGCGGTCAGGTCCTTGCCGTTCAGCAGCGCACCCAGGACGTCGGGCCAGGAGCCGCCCGCCATTGATGCGCCTCCGGCGGGGTTCACAACGCTCATGGTCCACACTCCATGGGGTCTGACGTGCGACGGGAATCCTTCGGCTCCAGCCTATCGGCGCCGGGGAACGGGAAAGGGCCCCGTCCATCGGATGGACGGGACCCTGCCCGGTGGCACAGCTTCAGTGATCAGTGGTGACCGTGGCCGCTCGTGATCTCCTCGTACTCCTCGACCGTGGGCTTGTCGATCTGCGTCCCCTCGCCGTAGTAGCCGCGGGACAGCTTCGCGCGCAGCTTCGCGGTGGGGCCGACCTTCTTCTCCACGCCGTTCTCGTCGACCTCGGGGCCGACCTCGAGCGGCTTGGGCTGCTCGTGCTGGGTGAGCTTGAACAGCGAGCCCTGCTCCAGCGGCTCGTGGATCTCGATGAACTCACCGTGCGGGAGCCGCTTGATGATGCCGGTCTCGCGACCGTGCAGCACCTTGTCGCGGTCGCGTCGCTGCAGACCCAGGCAGATCCGCTTGGTGACGACGAAGACCAGCACCGGCAGCACGAAGAACGAGATCCGGACCACCCAGGTGATCGCGTTGATCGACAGATGGAAGCGGGTGGCGAAGAGGTCGTTGCCACCGCCGACGAGCAGGATCAGGTAGAGGCTGATCCAGGCGGCGCCGATGCCCGTGCGGACGGGCCGGTTGCGCGGCCGGTCGAGCAGGTGGTGCTCGCGCTTGTCACCGGTGACCCAGGATTCCAGGAACGGGTAGACGCCCATGAAGCCCAGGACCAGCGGGAAGATCACCAGCGGGATGAACACGCCCAGGACGAGCGTGTGGCCCGCGAAGTTGATCTCCCAGCCCGGCATGATGCGGATCAGGCCCTCGGAGAAGCCCATGTACCAGTCGGGCTGGGCGTCGGTCGACACCTGGTCCGGACGGTAGGGGCCGTACGCCCACACCGGGTTCACGGACACCAGCGCGGACATGGCCGCGATGACACCGAAGACGATGAAGAAGAAGCCGCCCGCCTTGGCCGTGTAGACCGGGAAGAACGGCATGCCCACGACGTTCTTCTCCGACTTGCCGGGGCCGGCCCACTGCGTGTGCTTGTGGTAGACGATCAGGATCAGGTGGGCCACCAGCAGGCCCGCCATGATGCCGGGGATCAGCAGCACGTGGATCGTGTAGAACCGCGGCACGATGTCGGTGCCGGGGAACTCACCGCCGAAGAGGAAGAACGAGAGGTACGTGCCGACGATCGGCACGGACAGCACGGCGCCTTCCATGAAGCGGATACCGGTGCCCGACAGCAGGTCGTCCGGCAGCGAGTAGCCCATGAAGCCGTCGAACATGCCGAGGAACAGCAGCAGGAAGCCGAAGACCCAGTTGACCTCGCGCGGCTTGCGGAACGCACCGGTGAAGAAGATGCGCATCATGTGCACGAGCATCGCGGCCACGAAGACGATGGCCGCCCAGTGGTGGATCTGGCGGACGAGCAGACCGCCGCGCACGTCGAAGCTGATGTGCAGGGTCGACGCGTACGCATCGGACATCGTGATGCCCTGCAGCGGCGCGTAGGAGCCGTCGTAGACGACCTCGTTCATCGCCGGGTGGAAGAACAGCGTCAGGTAGACACCGGTCAGGATGATGATGATGAAGCTGTAGAGGGCGATCTCGCCCAGCATGAAGGACCAGTGGTCCGGGAAGATCTTCCGCAGGTTGGCCTTGCCCAGGCTGTAGATGCCCAGCCGGCCGTCGGCCCAGTCGGCGACACGTTCGCCGGCGGGCGCCTTTCCGCGCTGCTTCGCGCTCGCGCTCGTGTTGGTGCTCATCCACGCTCCCAAAACGCAGGGCCCACGGGCTCTTCGAAGTCGCCCAGTGCCTCGAGGTAACCCTCACCGTTCACGCTGATGTGCAGCTGCGGCAGGGCGTGACCGGCGGGACCGAAGATCACCCGGGCACCGTCGGAAAGGTCGAACGTCGACTGGTGGCACGGGCAGAGCACGTGGTGCGTCTGCTGCTCGTAGAGGCTGATCGGGCAGCCGACGTGGGTGCAGATCTTGGAGAACGCCATGATGCCCTGGTGCGCCCACTCGCGGGACTTCTTGTCCTTGATGTCGTCCGGCTGGATGCGGACGATCATCAGGGCCGCCTTGGCGAGCTGCTCCTGGTAGTCGTGCTGCTCCTCCTCCAGGCCCTCGGGCACGGCGAAGGTGAGCGAGCCGACGGCGACGTCCTCGGGACGCAGCGGCTTGTTGGTGTTCTGGTTGATCAGCAGCCTGCCCTTGGACCACAGCGTGTGGCGCAGCTTGTCCTCCGGCAGCGGGCCGAGGTCGCGCAGCAGGAACACACCGGAGAGCGGCACCAGGGTCAGCGCGCCGAGCATGGTGTTGCGGATCAGCTTGCGGCGGCCGATCTGGCTCTCCCCGGCCCCGGTGGCGAAGTCGGCCTTGACCTTGGCGCTGACCTCGGGGCTCGCCTCGATCGGGTGGCGGTCGTCGGCGACCTCGACGTCCGACATCAGCGTGCGGGCCCAGTGGACCGCGCCGGCGCCGATGGCGAAGAGCGAGACGCCGAGGGTCATGCCCAGCGCGAAGTTCAGCGCGCTGATGTGACCCAGCGGCCAGATGTAGACGATCTTGTCGATCGGGATGACCACGAAGCTGGCGATGAAGGCCAGCGTGGCGAGCATCGACACGGTGAACAGGAAGGCCACCGTGCGCTCGGAGGACCTCGCGGCCTTCTCGTCGATGTCCTGGCGGCGCGGCAGGTGGGCCGGGAAGCCCGGGTCCGCGAACGGGTTCTCCGCGGTCGCGAGCTGGCCGCCGCCCTGGTGTGCCGGCCTGTCCGGCAGGTTCTCTTGTGACATGTCCTGACTCATGACTTCTTCGCCTTGGTGGTGTGGGCCGCGAGCCAAATGGCGCAGGCGATCAGGGCCCCGAGGCCGAAGATCCAGCCGAAGAGACCCTCGGTGACCGGGCCGAGGCTGCCCAGCGACATGCCGCCGGGGCTCGGCGCACCCTCGCCGTTGACAGCGTCGAGGTAAGCGATGATCTCCCGCTTGTTCTCCTCCGGCATCGTCGTGTCGGGGAAGGACGGCATGTTCTGCGGGCCGGTCAGCATGGCCTCGTACAGGTGCTTGTCGCTCACGCCTTCCAGCGTGGGCGCGTACTTGCCGTGCGTCAGCGCTCCGCCCTTGCCCTGGTAGTTGTGGCACTGGGCGCAGTTGGTGCGGAAGAGCTCCCCGCCGCGCGCGGCGTCGGCGCCGGCCGGGTCGTACTGCTCCTCGGTGGGCGTGACCGGGCCGGGGCCCAGCGAGGCGATGTACGCCGCGAGCTGGTCGATCTGCTTCTGGTCGTAGATGACCTTCTTGCGCGGCACCTGGGCGCCGGGCTGCTGGGCCGGCATGCGACCGGTGCCGACCTGGAAGTCCACGGCCGCGGAGCCGACGCCGACGAGGCTGGGGCCGTCACTGCCGCCCTGCCCCGACGTACCGTGGCAGCTGGAGCAGCCGACGGCGTACAGCTTCTTGCCCTCTTCGATGGCGAGGGACTGCGAGCTGTCGTCGGCCTGCGCCTTGGGCGCCGGCGCGAGCGCGGCGTACAGCCCCCCGATGGCCGTGAGCGCGACAAGTAGGACGACGAGCGCCGCCAGCGGGTGGCGCCGTCGTGCGGAGAGCTTTTTCACGGATTACCCCGGTGTCAGGATCTCTTGCGTCGATGGTTCTGGATGTCGTTGACCGTGTGCGCAACTCGCGCGGGGGCCCGACTACTTGATCAGGTAGATCGTGGCGAAGAGGCCGATCCAGACGACATCGACGAAGTGCCAGTAGTAGGACACGACGATGGCCGCAGTGGCCTGCTCGTGGGTGAACCGCCGTGCCGCGTAGGTCCGTCCGAGGACCAGCAGGAAGGCGATGAGACCACCCGTCACGTGCAGACCATGGAATCCGGTGGTCAGGTAGAACACCGAACCGTACGGGTCGGAGGAGAGCGAGAGGCCGTCCTCCTTGACCAGGTTGGTGTACTCGAAGATCTGACCGCCGATGAAGATCGCGCCCATGATGAACGTCACGATGAACCACGCGCGCAGCTTCTTCACATCGCCGCGCTCGGCGGCGAAGACACCCATCTGGCAGGTGAAGGAGGAGAGCACGAGGATCGTGGTGTTCGTCGCCGAGAACGGGATGTCCAGGACCTCGGCGTGCGCCTTCCAGTACTCGGCACCCGTCACCGAGCGAAGGGTGAAGTACATCGCGAAGAGGGCCGCGAAGAACATCAGCTCGGAACTCAGCCAGATGATGGTTCCGACGCTGGTGAGGTTCGGCCGGTTGACCGACGGGTGCGCGTGCCCGGTTTCTACTGCTGTTGCTGTCGCCACGACCGACATTATGTCGGTCGCTTATCTCGCGCTCACTCCGGGGGGTGCCATTCGGTGTGTCAAGGCCCTTGAGGTAGGGAAAGGCGTCCCCCGAAGGAGCTAACCCTCCTCGAAGCACCCTGCCCGGGAGTAAGGTTCGGCCACAGGCAGGCGACTCCACGAGGGCGAGGAGGCACGGATGCAGACGACCGCGACGGTGCTGGTCTACAGCGACGACAGGAACACCCGGGAACAGGTCCGTCTGGCCGTCGGCCGCCGCCTTGCGAGCGACCTGCCGCCGGTGGAGTACATGGAGTGCGCGACCCTCCCGGCGGTCCTCAGCGCGCTGGAGAACGGCGGCATCGACGCGTGCGTGTTCGACGGCGAGGCCGTCCCGGCCGGCGGCATGGGAGTGTGCCGCCAGGTGAAGGACGAGATCTTCCGCTGCCCGCCGGTGCTGGTGCTCATCGGGCGCCCCCAGGACGCCTGGCTGGCGAGCTGGAGCCGGGCCGACGCGGCGGTGAGCCACCCGGTCGACCCGGTCGCGCTGAACGAGGCCCTGGCGGGGCTGCTGAGGCAGCGGCTGGCCGTCGACGCGTAGCGTCACATCTCGGGCTGAAGACGGGCCTCAGGGGCGTCGGTACGGTCGGCGACGGCCGGGTCGGCGCCCTTGCGCGTTCCCGTCGCACTGCCCTTGCGCCACTCGCTCCAGGACAGGTTCCAGTCGCCGAAGCCGTTGCTGAAGGCGGGCATGTCCTCACCCAGGCTGTGGACGACCGAGACCAGGTCGCCGCGCCGCACGTTGTCGAAGAACCAGTGGGCGTTCTCGGTGCTCATGCCGACGCAGCCGTGGCTGACGTTGGCGATCCCCTGCGAGCCCACCGACCAGGGCGCCGCGTGCACGTACTCACCGCTCCAGGTCACGCGGGTGGCCCACTGGACGGGCAGGTCGTAGGAGTCGGAACTGCCCGAGGCGATCCCCACGGTCTCGCTGCGCATCCGCACGTTGGCCTCCTGACCCAGCACCACCTTGATGCCGTTGCGGGTGGAGAACCCCGGCTTGCCGGTGGTCACCGGGATGGTGCGGACGAGCTTGCCGTTGCGCTTGAAGGTCATGGAGTGCGTGGCGGCGTCGGTGACGGCCTCGATGCGGTCGCCGGTGCGCAGCGTCAGCGGCTTGACGTCGCCCCCGTAGAGCGAGCCCTTGATGTGCACGTTGTCCAGGGTGCTGCGCACGTCGATGCGGGCGTGCGCGGGCCAGTAGGTACGGGGGCGGTAGTGCAGGGTCTTGTCGTCGACCCAGTACCAGGCGCCCTCGTCGGCCGCCGGGGAGGCGTTGACGTGCAGGTTGCGCTCGACGACGCTCCGGCCGAGGGTGTCCTTCACGGCCGCGCTGAGCTCGGCGGTGATGGGCTGTCCGACGCCGTAGGTGCCGCTCTCCGGGCCGAAGGTGACCTTCAGATGGCGCTTGGTGCCCGAGGTGTCCACGGCGAGCGTCTTGCGTCCCTGGTGGCCCTTCGCGTCCTCGGTGGTCACCTGGACGACATAGTGCGCCGCGGAGGAGAGCTTCGAGGTGCTGCGCCAGCGCTTGCCGTCCGCGGACAGGCGGCCGCTCACGTAGCGTCCCGAACCGTCGGTGGCCGTCACGTCGGTGATGCGGTTGCCTTCACCCTTGACGGTGATTTCCAGCGGCTTCTTCGGGTCGGCCTTCTTCGACCCGGTGGTTCCCCCGGTCCACGCGACCTGGCCGGCGGCGTCGTAGGGGGCGGTGGCGAGGGGATCGCCGCCGCCCGAACAGGAGGCCAGCGGCGCGGAGAGTGTCACTGCAGCGATCGCGGTCGCCATGCGGCGCGGAGAAAAGTGACCCATGGTCACCACGCTAAGCAGAGATGATCTACGGCGCTCGCCGAGCGCGTACGAACGGGCGATGGCCCGGACCCCCCGTTCGGGGTCCGGGCCATCGCCGTGCGGTGCGTGGGCGCCGGGCGCTCACTGGGTGCGGTTCTCACCCCGGTAGTACTCGAAGACCCAGCCCCACAGGCCGACGAGGATGAAGGGCGCGCCGAAGTAGATCAGCCACCAGCCGAAGATGATGCCCAGGAAGGCGGTGGCTCCACCGAAGGCCAGCAGCAGCGGCTGCCAGCTGTGCGGGCTGAAGAAGCCCAGCTCGCCGGAGTCGTCCGCGACGTCCGCGTCCTCACGGTCCTGGGCGCCGGTGTCGGCGCGCCGGGCGGTGAAGGCCAGGTAGAAACCGACCATCACGGCGAGGCCGAAGGAGAGGAAGAGCGCCGTGGTGCCGACCGGCTCCTTGGACCACAGGCCGTAGACGACGGCCATGCCCAGGAAGAAGACGGACAGCCACAGGAACAGCTTGCCCTGGAACTTCACTTGCCGCTCTCCTTCTCATCGCCGCCGGAGACGGCCGGAGCCGCGCCGACGTTCTCCAGCTGGTCCAGAGCGGCCATCTCCGGGTGGTGGAGGTCGAAGGCCGGGGATTCGGACCGGATGCGGGGCAGCGTGAGGAAGTTGTGCCGCGGCGGCGGGCAGGAGGTCGCCCACTCCAGCGAGCGGCCGTAGCCCCACGGGTCGTCCACCTCGACCGGCTTGCCGTACTTCGCCGTCTTCCACACGTTGTAGATGAACGGCAGGACCGACAGGCCCAGCAGGAAGGAGCTGATCGTCGAGATGGTGTTCAGCGTGGTGAAGCCGTCGGCGGCCAGGTAGTCCGCGTAGCGGCGGGGCATGCCCTCGGCACCCAGCCAGTGCTGGACGAGGAAGGTGCCGTGGAAGCCGATGAACAGCGTCCAGAAGGTGATCTTGCCCAGGCGCTCGTCGAGCATCTTGCCGGTGAACTTCGGCCACCAGAAGTGGAAGCCGGAGAACATCGCGAAGACGACCGTGCCGAAGACGACGTAGTGGAAGTGCGCCACCACGAAGTACGAGTCGGAGACGTGGAAGTCCAGCGGCGGCGAGGCCAGGATGACACCGGTCAGACCACCGAAGGTGAAGGTGATCAGGAAGCCGATGGCCCAGAGCATGGGTGTCTCGAAGCTCAGTGAGCCCTTCCACATGGTGCCGATCCAGTTGAAGAACTTCACACCGGTCGGTACCGCGATCAGGAAGGTCATGAAGGAGAAGAACGGCAGCAGCACACCGCCGGTGACGTACATGTGGTGGGCCCACACCGTCGCCGAGAGGCCGGCGATCGAGATCGTCGCCGCGATGAGGCTGACGTAGCCGAACATCGGCTTCCGGGAGAAGACCGGGATGACCTCGCTGATGATGCCGAAGAACGGCAGCGCGATGATGTACACCTCTGGGTGCCCGAAGAACCAGAAGAGGTGTTGCCACAGCAAGGCGCCGCCGTTGGCGGCGTCGAACACGTGCGCACCGAACTTCCGGTCCGCCTCCAGGGCCAGCAGCGCGGCGGCCAGCACCGGGAAGGCGAAGAGCACCAGCACACCGGTGAGCAGCACGTTCCAGACGAAGATCGGCATCCGGAACATCGTCATGCCGGGGGCGCGCATGCAGATGATCGTGGTGATGAAGTTGACCGAGCCGAGGATCGTACCGAAGCCGGAGAACGCCAGACCCATGATCCACAGGTCGCTGCCGATGCCCGGCGAGCGGACCGCGTCGGTCAGCGGGGAGTAGGCGAACCAGCCGAAGTCGGCCGCGCCGTTCGGGGTGAGGAAGCCGGCGACCGCGATCAGCGAGCCGAACAGGTAGAGCCAGTAGGCGAACATGTTCAGCCGCGGGAACGCGACGTCGGGGGCGCCGATCTGCAGCGGCATGATCCAGTTCGCGAAGCCGGCGAAGAGCGGGGTCGCGAACATCAGCAGCATCACGGTGCCGTGCATCGTGAAGAGCTGGTTGAACTGCTCGTTGGACACCACCTGGGTGCCCGGGCGGGCGAGTTCGGCGCGCATGACGAGCGCCATCACGCCACCGATGAGGAAGAAGAAGAACGACGTCGCCAGGTAGAGCGTGCCGATCGTCTTGTGGTCGGTGGTGGTCAGCCACTTGACGATGACGTTGCCCGGCTGCTTCGTGCGGACCGGCATCTCGTCCGCGTACGCGTCGTCGTGCGCGGCGGCCGCACCGTGGGGTTCGTTGAGAATGCTCACTGGGTCTTGGTCTCCGCGTTCTTGGCGTTGCCGGTGGTGGCAATGCCTGCCGGGACGTAACCGGTCTGGCCCTTCTTCGCCAGGTCCTGGAGGTGCTGCTTGTAGGCCTCCGGGGAGACGACCTTGACGTTGAAGAGCATCCGGGAGTGGTCCACACCGCACAGCTCGGCGCACTTGCCCACGAAGGTGCCCTCCTTGTTGGGGGTCACCTGGAAGACGTTGGTGTGTCCGGGGATGACGTCCATCTTCATCAGGAAGGGAACCACCCAGAAGGAGTGGATGACGTCACGCGAGGTGAGGACGAACCGGACCGACTCGCCCTTGGGGAGCCACAGGGTCGGGCCCGGGTTGCCGGTGTCCTGGTCCTTCGAGGCGGGCGTGCCGAAGTCGTAGACGCCGTCGGCACCCGCGGGCGCGTCCAGCTTCTTCGCCGAGATCGTGGAGAGCTCCGCGGGCACCGTTCCGGCCGCCGGGGTCGACGGGTTGCCGTCCACGTCCTCGACGTAGTTGAAGGCCCAGCTCCACTGGAAGCCGACCACGTTGACGACGTGGTCGGGCCGCGCGGAGGTCTCCAGGAGCTTGGACTCGTCCCGGGCGGTGAAGTAGAAGAGCACCGAGATGATGACCAGCGGGACGGTGGTGAAGAGCGCCTCGATCGGCATGTTGTAGCGGATCTGGGGCGGGATCTCCACCTTGGTGCGGCTGCGCCGGTGGAAGATGATGCTCCAGAGGATCAAGCCCCACACGAGCACGCCGACCGCCAGCGCGGCGGCCCAGGAACCCTGCCAGAGCGACAGGATCCGCGGTGCCTGCTCCGTGACGGGGCTGGGCATGCCGAGGCGGGGGAAGTCCTCGTATGTGCAACCGGTGGCGGTCGCAAGGACCAGGCCCGCGGCCAGCGCCTGCGGCAGAATCCGCCGCATCGGGCGCCGCGACGAGCGGTCGGAGCCGTAGGGACTCACGTAGCGCCTTCCCGAGAGTCTCGCCCACGCGTCCGGATGCCCGGCCTGTGCTGGTCGGTCGCCCTGGCGCGGGCAGTGGTGTGGATGTTTATGCGGACCAAACCCTACTGGACTCGATTTTGGGGCGCGCGGGGAGGGGTGCCAACGCGCCGGGGCTGCCCCCGAAGGGGTGTCGGGCACCGCTGCGCACCTGCGGAGGGCCCCGTTTCGGGGGCTTTTGACTGGCCCCCAGACGCTCCGCGGGACGCCGGGGCGTAGCGTGCAGGACGTGCCTTACTTCGACGCCGCGTCCGCCGCACCACTGCATCCCGTCGCCCGGCAGGCACTCCTCGCCGCGCTCGACGAAGGGTGGGCCGATCCCTCCCGGCTCTACCGCGAGGGGCGCCGCGCACGGCTGCTCCTCGACGCCGCCCGGGAGGCCGCCGCCGACGCCGTCGGATGCCGTCCGGACGAACTCGTTTTCACTCCTTCGGGTACTCGTGCGGTGCACGCGGGGGTGGCCGGGGCGCTCGCCGGCCGACGCCGGGTCGGCCGGCACGTGGTCGTCTCGGCCGTCGAGCACTCCTGCGTGCTCCACGCGGTGGAGGACGCCGACGTCACGGAGGTGGGCACGGACCGCACGGGTCTGGTCGACGCCGGCGCCTTCGGCGCCGCGCTGCGCGAGGACACCGCGCTGGCCTGCCTGCAGTCCGCCAACCACGAGGTCGGCACGGTGCAGCCGGTCGACCGGGCCGCCGAGCTGTGCCGGGCGGCGGGGGTGCCGCTGCTCGTGGACGCCGCCCAGTCACTGGGCTGGGGCGCGGTGGCGGGTGGCTGGTCGCTGCTGACCGCGAGCGCCCACAAGTGGGGCGGGCCGTCCGGCGTCGGCCTGCTGGCGGTCCGCAAGGGCACCCGCTTCGCCGCCCAGCACCCCGCGGACGAACGGGAGTCGGGGCGCGCGCCCGGCTTCGAGAACCTGCCCGCGATCGTCGCCGCGGCGGCCTCCCTGCGGGCGGTGCGCGCCGCGGCGGACGCGGAGGCGGCACGGCTGTCCGCCCTGGTGGACCGCATCCGGACCGCGGTGCCCGAACTCCTCCCGGACGTCGAGGTGGTGGGCCACCCCGAGGTGCGGCTGCCGAACGTGGTGACCTTCTCCTGCCTCTACGTGGACGGCGAGGCGCTGCTGCACGAACTGGACCGGGAGGGCTTCTCCGTCTCCTCCGGGTCGTCGTGCACCTCCAGCACGCTGACGCCCAGCCACGTGCTGAAGGCGATGGGCGTGCTGTCCGAGGGGAACGTCCGGGTCTCGCTGCCGGCGGGCACCGAGGCGGGCGACGTGGACCGCTTCCTCGAGGTGCTGCCGGGCGTGGTGCGGACGGTACGGGAGCGGCTCGGCGCTCCGGCGCCGGCGTCCGGGCCCGCGGCGCGGGCGGTGCGGACGGCGGGAGGAGCGGGAGCGGCGGAGGAGGAGGGCGAGCCCGACCTCGTCGTGGACTCCCTCGGCAAGCGGTGCCCGATCCCGGTCATCGAGCTGGCGAAGGTCATCGGGGACGTGCCGGTCGGCGGCGTCGTGTCGGTGCTCTCCGACGACGAGGCCGCCCGGCTCGACATCCCCGCGTGGTGCGACATGCGCGAGCAGGAGTACCTCGGCGCGCACGCCGCGCCCCGCGGCGTCGCGTACTGGGTGCGTCGCGTCTCCTGACGGGCCCGGGGGTCGCGGGCGGTCGCCCGCAACCCCCGGTGAGCCTCAGTGCAGGTGGGTGCGGACCTCTTCGGCGGCCTCGTCGCCGTAGGCCTTGGTGAAGCGGTCCATGAAGTGGGCCCGCCGCAGCTGGTACTCCTGGGTCCCGAGGGTCTCGATCACCAGCGTCGCCAGCATGCAGCCCACCTGCGCCGCGCGCTCCGCCTCGACGCCCCAGGCGAGGCCGGACAGGAAGCCGGCGCGGAAGGCGTCGCCGACGCCGGTGGGGTCGACCTTGGCGTCCTCCTCCGGGCAGCCCACGACGATCGGCTCCTCGCCGGCCCGCTCGATGCGGACGCCGCGCGAGCCCAGCGTGGTGACGCGGGTGCCGACCCGGCCGAGGATCTCCTCGTCCGTCCAGCCGGTCTTGGACTCGATGAGGCCCTTCTCGTACTCGTTGGAGAAGAGGTAGGCCGCGCCGTCCAGCAGTATCCGGATCTCGTCGCCGTTCATGCGGGCGATCTGCTGCGAGAAGTCCGCCGCCCACGGGATGTCGCGGGAGCGGCACTCCTCGGTGTGGCGGAGCATCGCCTCGGGGTCGTCGGCGCCGATGAGCACCAGGTCGAGACCGCCGACGCGGGCGGCGACCGAGTGCAGCTCGATGAGGCGGGCCTCGCTCATGGCGCCGGTGTAGAAGGAGCCGATCTGGTTGTGGTCGGCGTCGGTGGTGCAGACGAAGCGCGCCGTGTGCAGCACCTCGGAGATGCGGACGGAGGCGGTGTCGACGCCGTGCCGGTCGAGCCAGGCGCGGTACTCGTCGAAGTCGGAGCCGGCGGCGCCGACGAGGACGGGCCGGACACCCAGCTGGCCCATGCCGAAGCAGATGTTCGCACCGACGCCACCGCGGCGTACGTCGAGCGTGTCGACCAGGAAGGAGAGGGAGACCGTGTGCAGCTGGTCGGCGACGAGCTGGTCGGCGAATCGGCCGGGGAAGGTCATCAGGTGGTCGGTGGCGATGGAGCCGGTGACTGCGATACGCACGGCTGGAACGCTCCTGCGGAGGCGGGCTGCGGACGGGACCTGTCCACGCTACCGGCTGGGCCGGTGGACGCCGACATGGTGAAACTACCCGATAGTAGGGCTTTCTCCCGTGACGCCACGTGCCTAGGGTCGTATGCATGACCACTCCTCTTCCCCCCGCGCCCCTCGGCGACCCCGAGTCGCTCGCCGAGCTCATCGGCGACTGCCGCAAGATGGCCGCGCACTGGGAGGTCCCCGCGGAGGACGAGTCCGCGCGGGTCAGCCCGGCGAGCCTGCACGGGATCACGGTGCCGGCCGCGTCGTCGCACGTCGTCGAGGGCATGGCCGAGTACGCCGACTGATCGGAACCGCGAGGCGCTCCGGCCCGTCCAAGTGGCGTCCCCCGGTTGAAGGACCGGGACGTCAGCAGCTGTACGCAGCTGTGCGGAGCCGAAGGAGCCATCGTGGACAGCGAGCCGACGCGCACGCGCCGCCGGCACAGGTCGCCGTGGGTGATGTCCACGGTGGCCGTGGCCGTACTGGCCGCCGGGGGCGGCGGCGCCTACTGGGCCTCGTCGAGTGCCGAGGGCGGTGTCCCGCGCGCCTCGGGCGGCAGCGGGAACGATGCCCCGGAGCCGCTCGAACTGGACGCCGCCACCGGCGGCACGGGTGCCGAGCTCACCGTCCGGGGCGATCTGCCCGACGGCCCCTCCTCCGCCGCCGTGCAGCGGCCGGGCAACGTGTCACGCGCCGCCGTGGAACGGCTCGCCCGGGCCCTGGGCGTGCCCGGCACGGTGAAGTCCGACCACGGCGTCTGGAAGGCCGGCGGTACGCCGGACGGCGGCGGTCCGGTGCTCCGGGTGAACAAGGACGCGCCGGGTACCTGGGCGTACTCGTACTACGGCGCCGCACCCCGCAAGGGCCGCGCCCCGGCGCAGGACGACCTCGCGGTGCCGTCGGCGGAGGCGCTGCGCAAGGCCGCGCCGGTCTTCGCGGCGCTGGGACTGAAGGGCGCGCGTACGGACGCGAGCGAGGTCTCGGGGGTCCTGCGCACGGTCACCGCGGACCCGCGGGTGGCGGGGCTGCCCACGCACGGCTGGCGGTCGGCGGTGCAGGTCGCCTCGGACGGGCTGCTGGTCACCGGGTACGGCATGATGGCGCCGCTGACCAGGGGTGACACCTACCCGGTGGTGTCGGCGAAGCAGGCGCTGAAGCTGCTGGGGCGCCCCGGGACGGGCGGTGACCTGGGGATCGGCGACTGCCCCACCGTGGTGCCGAAGCCCTCCCGCGCCCCCGGCGACGACCCGACGCTGCCGCAGGTGCTCCCCTGCGTGCCGACGGCGCACCGGCCGATGGAGGTGCGGAAGGCCGAGTTCGGCCTGTCGGCGCAGTTCGTGGCCGGGCGGCAGGCACTCGTGCCGTCCTGGCTCTTCGAGGTGGCGCAGGAGGGCGTCACGCGCACCTCGGTGCTGGCCCAGACGGCGGTGGACCCGGCGTACGTGCGGGGCGGCACGGCCTCCCCCGCGCCCTCGGGGACGTCGGCGCCGGCCGCCGGGACGGCGAAGGTCGAGTCGTACCGCGCCGAGGGGACGGAGCTGACCCTGCGCTTCTGGGGCGGGGTGTGCAGCGACTACACGGCCTCGGCCGACGGGGCGGGCGCGGTGGTGAAGGTCAAGGTCACCGCGGTGGAGAAGGAGCCGGGGAAGGCCTGCATCATGATCGCCGAGCGGTTCTCCCGCACGGTCCGGCTCGACACGCCGCTGGGCGACCGCAAGGTCGTCGACCTCTCCGACGGCAGTACGGTGCCGCGGAAGTAGCCGGCGGGGCCCCGGTAGGGCGCGTCAGGACATGCCGAAGGCGGCGGGCACCCCGGGTGCCCGCCGCCTTCGCGCGGGGCTCAGTGGAACGAGTCGCCGCAGGCGCAGGAGCCGGTGGCGTTCGGGTTGTCGATCGTGAAGCCCTGCTTCTCGATCGTGTCGACGAAGTCGATGGAGGCGCCGCCGAGGTACGGGGCGCTCATGCGGTCGGTGACCACCTTCACGCCGCCGAAGTCCTTCACGACGTCGCCGTCGAGCGCGCGCTCGTCAAAGAACAGCTGGTAGCGCAGGCCGGAGCAACCGCCCGGCTGGACGGCGACGCGCAGCGCGAGGTCGTCGCGGCCCTCCTGCTCGAGCAGGCTCTTGACCTTGGAGGCCGCCGCGTCGGACAGGATGATGCCCTCGCTCTGGCTGGTCTCGTCCTGAACCGTCATCTGATCCACTCCCGGGTTGTACGGATGCTGCCACAACGGTGAACCGGTGGCTTCCCGGATTCATTCCTCCGGGTCCCATGCGTCTTGGCGCCATCCATGCTCGCACACCGGACCCTGTACGGGTAATGCGTCACATTGACGCGAGGGCCATCGTCATTCTGACGCGAACGGGTTATGATAGATAGCGTCAAATAGACGAAAAGGTTTGAGCCGCAGTTTCGCAGAGAAAGGGCTTCGGGCCCGTGACCACCACATCCGAACCGCTGGACGTCCAGCCGACCCCGCTCGCCCTGCTCCTCCTGGGCCGCGAGTCCGACCCGCGCAGCGAGCGCGGCGTCGACTGTCCCGGCGACCTGCCCGCCCCCTCGGACCCGGATCTGGTGGAGCGCGCCCGCGCCGCCAAGGCGAAGCTCGGCGAGAAGGTCTTCGTCCTGGGCCACCACTACCAGCGCGACGAGGTCATCCAGTTCGCCGACGTCACCGGCGACTCCTTCAAGCTGGCCCGTGACGCCGCCGCCCGGCCCGAGGCGGAGTACATCGTCTTCTGCGGTGTGCACTTCATGGCCGAGTCCGCGGACATCCTGACCTCCGACGCCCAGCAGGTGATCCTCCCCGACCTGGCGGCCGGCTGCTCCATGGCCGACATGGCCACCGCCGAGCAGGTCGCCGAGTGCTGGGACGTGCTCACCGAGGCCGGCGTCGCCGACGTCACCGTGCCCGTCTCGTACATGAACTCCTCCGCCGACATCAAGTCCTTCACCGGCCGTCACGGCGGCACCATCTGCACCTCCAGCAACGCCAAGCGCGCCCTGGAATGGGCGTTCCAGCAGGGCGAGAAGGTGCTCTTCCTCCCCGACCAGCACCTCGGCCGCAACACCGCGGTCCGGGAGATGGGCTTCTCGCTGGAGGACTGCGTCCTCTACAACCCGCACAAGCCGAACGGCGGGGTCACCGCGGAGCAGCTGCGCGACGCCAAGATGATCCTGTGGCGCGGCCACTGCTCGGTGCACGGCCGCTTCTCGCTGGACTCGGTGGAGGACGTGCGCGCCCGCATCCCCGGCGTCAACGTCCTGGTGCACCCCGAGTGCAAGCACGAGGTCGTCACCGCGGCCGACCAGGTCGGCTCGACCGAGTACATCATCAAGGCCCTGGAGGCGGCCCCGGCCGGTTCTTCCTGGGCGATCGGCACCGAGCTCAACCTGGTGCGCCGGCTGGCCAAGGCGCACCAGGACAAGCAGATCGTCTTCCTCGACAAGACCGTCTGCTTCTGCTCGACCATGAACCGGATCGACCTGCCGCACCTGGTGTGGACGCTGGAGTCGCTGGCCGACGGCAAGGTCGTCAACCGCATCCAAGTAGACCGGGAGACCGAACACTTCGCGAAGCTGGCACTGGAGCGGATGCTCGCCCTGCCGTAGGGGCAGGATGGGCGCATGATCCTGCGCCCGTTGCACGACACCGACGAGGACGCCGACGCCGTAGCGGTCGTGGCCGCCGCCGCGTTCGGCGCCTCCGACGCCCTGCCCGGTGGCGGCCCGCCCGAGGAGATGCCTCCCGAGCGGGCCGCTCTGCTGCGACGGCGCAACCGGTACGTCGCGCGTACCGACCCCGGTGGCTGCTGGCTGGCCGTGGACGAGACCTCCGGCATGCCGCTCGGGATCGCCATGTCGACGCGCCGCGAGGGGACGTGGGGGCTGTCGCTCTTCGCCGTGCTGCCCTCCGCGCAGCGGCAGGGGGTCGGGCGCGAACTGCTCGCCGCCGCCCTGGCGTACGGGCGCGGCTGCCTGCGCGGCATCATCTGCAGTTCCCCCGACCCGCGGGCGGCGGCGACCTACCGCCGGGCGGGCTTCGCGCTGCACCCGGCGATGCGCCTGGAAGGTGCCGTCCGCAAGGGCGACCTGCCGGCGCCGGACGGGGCGGTGCACGAGGGCTCGGCCAAGCACCGCGACCTGATGGACTCCGTGGACCGGCGCACCCGGGGCGGCGCGCACGGCCCCGACCACGACCAACTGCTCACCGAGTGCCCCCTGTTGGTCGTGGACGACCTCGCCGGGAGCGGCTACTGCTACGTCGACCGGGAAGGGAACGTACGGCTGCTGGCCGCGACCTCACGGCGGCTGGCGTCCCGGCTGCTCACCGCCGCGCTACTGAGCCTGCCCGAGGGCACCACCGCGCGGGTCCCCAACCTGACGGCCGAGCAGCAGTGGGCCGTGGACGTGGGCCTGACGGCCGGGCTGGAGCTGAGCACGTCCGGCTGGGTCTGCCTGCGCGGGATGCGTCCGCCGGAGCCGTACATCCCGTCCGGGTTCTTCCTGTAGACGGGGCAGGGCCCTGGGCGTTCGTGAACGCCCAGGGCCCTGCAGCCGGTCGTACTGCGCGGGGTCTCAGACCCCGGCCAGCTCCGACTTCTTCTGCGGCTCCTCCTCGCCCGGGCCCGCGGCCCCGGCCGCCCGCTTCAGCGCCTTGCGCTTGGCACGGCGCTCCTTGCGGATCTCGACCATCGTGTAGAGGGTCGGGACGAGCAGCAGGGTCAGCAGCGTCGAGGTGAGCAGACCGCCGATGACGACCACGGCGAGCGGCTGGGCGATGAAGCCGCCCTCGCCGGTCACCCCGAGGGCCATCGGGAGCAGGGCGAAGATGGTCGCCAGCGCGGTCATCAGGATCGGCCGCAGACGGTGCCGGCCACCCTCGATGACGGCCTCCACGACGCCGTACCCCTGGGCGCGGTACTGGTTGATGAGGTCCATCAGCACGATCGCGTTGGTCACCACGATGCCGATGAGCATCAGCATGCCGATCAGCGCCGGGACGCCCATCGGGGTGCCGGTGATCAGCAGCAGGCCGATCGCGCCGGTGGCGGCGAACGGGATGGACACCAGCAGCACCATCGGCTGGATCAGGCTGCGGAAGGTGCCGACCAGCAGCATGAAGACGATGGCGATCGCGGCGAGCATCGCGAGCAGGAGCCCTGTGTTGGCCTCGTCCTGATCGGAGGAGACACCGCCGATCTCGACGGTGGCGCCCTTGGGGAGATCGAGCGAGTCGATCTCCTTCGTCAGAGCGTTGCTCACCGCGCCGGTGTTGTCACCGGTCGGCTTCGCCGTGATCGTGGCGGCGCGGGCACCGTCGATCCGGGTCTTCTGCACCGGGCCGGGAGCCTCGACGACCTCGGCGACCTTGCCGAGCTTCACCGGTCCCGCGGGGGTGGGGATGGTGAGGGCCTCGAGCTCGGCGACCGTGCCGGCCTTCTGCCCGGAGACCACCCGCACGTCGCGCTCGGTGTCGTCGAGCACAGCGCTGCCGACGGTCGTACCGCGCACGGCCTGGGTGACGGCGGCACCGATGGTGGCGTCGTTCAGTCCGTACTTGGCGGCCTCGGTCTGCTTGGCGTGGACCTCGATCCTGGGCACGCTCTGCGCGAGGTCGCTGGTGACGTCGGTGACGTCGTCCAGACCGGCAACGGCGTCACGCACCTCGGCACTGGCCTTGGCCAGGGTGCCGGCATCCGCTGCCTTGACCACGACCGACAGGTTCTGGCTGCCGAAGCCGTCGCCGGCGGAGACCGAGGTCGTGCCGACGCCGTCGAGCTTCTTCAGGCCCGTCCGGATCTCGTCGAGGACGCCGGCACTGTCGTCGGCGCTCTTCAGCTTCACCTGGAAGCTGGCCTGGTTGGCGCCGGTGCCGCCGCCGAAGGCCGCCAGGAAGCCGGACGATCCGACGGTGACCTGGTAGTCCTGGACCTGGTCGATGCCCTCGAGCAGCTTCTCGACCTTGCGGGCCGCTGCGTCGGAGGCGGACAGGCTGGTGCCCGGCGGGAGTTCCTGCTTGACGGTCAGGGTGTCCTGGGCACCGGGCTCGAAGAAGTTCGTCTTCAGCAGCGGGGCGAGTCCGACAGTGACCAGCAGGACCGCGACGGCGATGAGGACGCTGGTCAGCCGACGACGCGTGGCGAAGCGCAGCACCGGCACGTACAGCCGCTGCAGGACGCCGCGGGACTCCTCCTCTTCTGCCCGGCGCCGGATCTCCTCCGGGGCGATCCTGCCCGCGTCGGCCGGCGGCTTGAGGAACCAGTACGACAGCACCGGGACGACCGTCAGCGACACCAGCAGCGAAGCCAGCAGCGCCACGGCGACGGTCAGCGAGAACGAGCCGAACAAGGCGCCGACGAGGCCGCCGACCAGGCCGATCGGCAGGAAGACGGCAACCGTGGTGAGGGTGGAGGCGGTCACCGCGCCGGCCACCTCGCGCACGGCGGCGATGATCGCGGGCTGCTTCTCCTCGCCGTAGGCGAGGTGCCGCTTGATGTTCTCCAGCACCACGATCGAGTCGTCGACGACACGGCCGATGGCGATGGTCAGCGCGCCCAGGGTGAGCACGTTGAGCGACAGGCCGCGGGTCCACAGCACGATCAGCGTCAGCACGACGGAGAGCGGGATGGAGACCGCGGTCACCAGGGTCGAGCGCAGCGACGCCAGGAAGACCAGGATGATCACGACCGCGAAGAGCAGACCGAGCAGGCCCTCGGTGGTCAGGCCGTGGATCGACTTGGAGACCGCGGGGCCCTGGTCGCTGACGACGGTGAGCTTGGCGCCCTTGCCGAGGTCGCGCTCGAGATCGGCCAGCTTGTCCTTGACGGCCGAGGAGATCGCGACGGCGCTGCCGTCCTGGTCCATGGTGACGGCCACGCCGAGGCTGGGCTCACCGTCGGTCCGGGTGATGGAGGCGGCGGCGTCCGGGCGCTCCGCGACGGTGGCGACGTCGCCGAGGCGCACGGGCTTGGGGGCGGCGGGGATCCGCAGGTCCTCGATCTGCTGCACGGAGGCGTACTCGCCGCCGACCTGGACGGTGCGGCTCTTGCCGCCGTCGTCGAAGGAGCCGGCCGGGACGGCGTGGCCGCCGGCCTGCAGCGCCTGCACGAGGGCGGCGGCGCCGAGCTTGCGGTCGGCGAGCTTCTCGTCGTCGGGGGTGACGGTGACGATCTGGTCCTGGACGCCGGTGACGGTCACCTGGCCGACGCCGTCGATGTCCTGCAGGACCGGGACGACCGAGCGGTCGAGCGCGTCGGCCAGTGCCTGCTGGTCCAGGCCGGTGGAGGTGGCGGCGAGCACGACGGTCGGGATGTCGTCCGTCGAGCCGGCGATGACCTGCGGGTCGGCGTCCTCCGGCAGCCGCGAGGAGACCCGGTTCACCGCCTGCTGGACGTTGGCCACCAGCTTGTCGCTGTCGTTGCCGTAGTCGAACTGGGCCATGATCACGGCAGCGCCCTCGCTGGCCGTGGACGTGATGCCGGTGATGCCGTCGACGCCCTTGACGCCGTTCTCGATCGGCTCGACGACCTGCTTCTCGACGACGTCGGGGGACGCGCCCGGGTAGGTCGTGATCACCGACACCAGGGGCAGGTCGATGGAGGGGTACAGCTGCTGCTTGAGGGACGGTATCGCGATGGCGCCGAAGCCGATGGCGACCACCGCCATCAGCGCGACCAGGCTGCGCTGGGCGAGGCTGATTCGGGACAGCCAGGACATCGTGGTGCGGTCTCTTCTCTGTGCTCAGAGTGCTCGGGTGTTCTCGGGTTGTGGACTTTTGTCAGCCCACGCCACTTTCTCCTGTCGCGGAGGGTGGTTTCCTCAGCCCGAGGTCGTGATTGGTTCCGGAGGCGTACTGCGGATGCGGTACACGCCGGTCGTACTCAGCGCGCTGCGGGCCGCACCAGACCCGACTCGTACGCGGCGACGACCAGCTGCGCGCGGTCGCGGGCACCGAGTTTGGCCATGGTGCGGTTCACGTGCGTCTTGACGGTGAGCGGGCTCACCCCGAGGCGTTCGGCGATCTCGTCGTTCGGCAGCCCCAGCGCCACCTCGACCAGCACCTCGCGCTCGCGTGCCGTCAGCGCGTCCAGGTCCGGGGCCGCCGGTCCGCCCTCCGTGGGCAGCGGGCGCCGACCGCCGCTCTGCGCCAGGAACTGGGCGATCAGGCTCTTGGTCGCCGACGGGGACAGCAGCGCGTCACCCTCGGCGACGGTGCGGATCGCGGCGAGCAGCTCGGCCGGCTCGGCGCCCTTGCCGAGGAACCCGGCGGCGCCGGCGCGGATCGCCTGGGCGACGTACTCGTCCGCCTCGAACGTCGTCAGGACGAGGACCGCCACGCCGGTCAGGTCCTCGGCGGCGGTGATCTCGCGGGTGGCGGCGAGGCCGTCCGTGCCGGGCATCCGGATGTCCATCAGGACGACGTCCGCCCGGGTGCTGCGGGCCAGCGCGACGGCTTCGGCGCCGTCCGAGGCCTCCCCCACGACCTCCATGTCCGGCTCGGACTCCACGAGGACGCGGAACGCGCCCCGCAGCAGCGCCTGGTCGTCCGCGAGCAGCACCCTGATCATGCCGGGATTCTCCCATCCCCCCGCCGGGCGGCCGGCTGGCCCGGCACCACCAGCGGCAGGCGGGCGTGGACGCGGAAACCGCCCTGCGTGCAGGGGCCGGCCTCGCAGGTGCCGCCGAGGGCCGCGGCCCGCTCGCGCATGCCGATCAGGCCGTGGCCGCCGCCCGCGGTGCCCGGGGCCTGCGGGCTGCCGCCACGGTCGACCACGGTGACCTCCAGCGTCCCGTCGCCGCGCGCGATGCGGATCTGCGCCCGCGCGCCCGGGCCGGCGTGCTTGTGGACGTTGGTCAGCGACTCCTGGATGACCCGGTACGCGGTGAGGTCCACGCTCGCGGGAAGCGTGCCGGGGTCCTCCTCGGCCACCTCCACCGGCAGCCCGGCCCGGCGGAAGCCGTCGACGAGCTGGTCCAGCACCCCGAGGCCGGGTGCCGGTTCCATGGGTGCGGCGGGGTCCCCCGACTGCCGCAGCAGGCCCACGGTCGCACGGAGCTCGTCCAGCGCCGAACGGCTCGCCTCCCGGACGTGTGCGAGGGCCTGCTTCGCCTGGTCGGGCCGACTGTCCATGACGTGGGCGGCGACACCGGCCTGCACGTTGACCAGGGCGATGTGGTGGGCGACCACGTCGTGCAGCTCGCGGGCGATCCGCATCCGCTCCTCGGCGACGCGGCGCTTGGCCTCCTCCTCCCGGGTGCGCTCGGCCCGCTCGGCGCGCTCCTCGACGGCGGCGATGTAGGCGCGGCGGTGACGGGTGGCCTCGCCGGCGGCGGCGGCCATGCCGCTCCACGCGAACAGGGCGATGTTCTCGGCGGAGTACCAGGGCCGGGCCCCGAAGAGCATGGCGATCGCGGGCAGCAGCAGGCAGGTGGCGAGGCCGAGCCGGAAGGTGGTGGTGCGGTCGGTGCGCGTGGAGGCGGAGAAGAGCGCCACGACGACGGTGGCGGCCACCGGGGCGCGGCCCTCCCCGGTCGCGGTGAGCAGGTAGACGACGGTGACCGCGCCGGTGAAGGCGAGGACGCCCAGCGGGCTGCGCCGGCGCACCATCAGCGCGGCGGAGCCGAGGACGGCCAGCAGGATGTCGGGGACCGAGGCGTCGTACCGCTCGGTGTGCGGCCCGATGAACATGTTGCCGAGGATCACCGCGAGGACGGCGATCGCCAGCCCGGCGTCGAGGGCTACGGGGTGGGCCTGCGGCCACAGCCGGGCCCGGTCCTTCATCGATCGATGCTGCACGCTCACCAACGGTACGGGTCCCCAGGAACGGCCGTGCCCCGGTCCGGTGCGGTACCGGGCCGGGGCACTGAGCGGGTGCGCTGGTCGGCGAGGTGTCAGCCGGGGATGAGCCCGCCGTCCCCGAGCAGTGCCCGGACCTCCTCCAAGGTGGCCTCCGAGGCCGGGAGGATCAGCTCGGACGGCTCCAGGGAGTCGTCCGGCAGAGGTGTGCCGAGCCGCCGGACGGCGTCGAGGAGCGCGGTGAGCGTGCGCCGGAACCCGGCGTCGTCACCGCTCTCCATCTCCGCCAGGAGCTCGTCGTCGAGCTTGTTGAGTTCGGTGAGGTGGCTCTCGTCCACCGTCACCTGGCCCTCGCCCATGATCCTCACGATCACGACGCCCTCCTCTAGGGGTGTCTCACTGCTTGTCGAACCGGGGCTGGTCCTGGGTCTGCGACGGGGTCTGGCCCTGCTGTCCGCTCTCGATGGCCTGCTGCGGGGAGCCGCCGGCCAGCTCGGCCTTCATGCGCTGCAGCTCCAGTTCGACGTCGCTGCCGCCGGAGAGGCGGTCGAGCTCCGCCTGGATGTCGTCCTTGGCGATCCCGGTCGGGTCGTCGAGGGCGCCGGAGGCCAGCAGCTCGTCCAGGGCGCCGGCCCGGGCGCGCAGCTGCTCGGTCTTGTCCTCGGCCCGCTGGATCGCCAGGCCGACGTCGCCCATCTCCTCCGAGATGCCGGAGAAGGCCTCGCCGATCTGGGTCTGGGCCTTGGCCGCGCTGTAGGTGGCCTTGATGGTCTCCTTCTTGGTGCGGAAGGCGTCCACCTTGGCCTGCAGGCGCTGGGCGGCGAGGGTGAGCTTCTCCTCCTCGCCCTGCAGCGTCTGGTGCTGCGTCTCCAGGTCGGTGACCTGCTGCTGGAGGGCGGCTCGACGCGACAGCGCCTCGCGGGCCAGGTCCTCCCGTCCCAGGGCGAGCGCCTTGCGGCCCTGGTCCTCGTACTTCGCGGACTGCTGCTGCAGCTGGTTCAGCTGCAGCTCCAGGCGCTTGCGCGAGGTGGCGACGTCCGCCACACCGCGCCGTACCTTCTGCAGCAGCTCCAGCTGTTTCTGGTACGAGTAGTCGAGGGTCTCGCGCGGATCCTCGGCCCGGTCAAGGGCCTTGTTGGCCTTCGCGCGGAAGATCATCCCCATCCGCTTCATGACACCGCTCATGGGCCTCGCGCGCCCCCTTCATTCAGCTCGCCAGCACACCTCTACAGACCCCACAGTACGGGGCCTGGTTCCATTACCCCACTGTTCTGTTGCTGATGCGCTCATCCTTAGGAACGATCACAGTTCGATGACCTCAGGCGCAGGGAGTAGGTGAGGGGCTGGGGGTCCCGTCGGCGAGCACGTAACCTTGGAGTCGTGTTCCGACGTCGTTCCCAAAGCGAGCAGACCGCGTCCACCACTGTGGTGGACGACCGGCAGCCCCGCGACCCGCAGGCTCCCAAGGGTCGCCCCACGCCCAAGCGCAGCGATGCCCAGGGCCAGCGCCGCAAGGCGGTGACCACGCCCACCGACCGCAAGGCCGCCACCAAGCAGGCCCGCGACGCCCGGCGGGCCGACCTGGCCAAGCAGCGCGAGGCCCTGATGAACGGGGACGAGCGCTACCTGCCCGCCCGTGACAAGGGCCCGGTGCGCAAGTTCGCGCGTGACTACGTGGACTCGCGCTTCCGCATGGCCGAGTTCTTCCTGCCGCTCGCCGTGGTCATCCTCGTGCTCAGCATGCTCCGCAACCCCGCGCTGCAGAACCTCTCCCTGCTGCTGTGGCTCGTGGTCATCGTGCTGATCGTCGTCGACTCGGCCTTCACCGGCTTCCTGCTCCGCCGCGAGCTGGCCAAGCGCTTCCCGGACAAGCCCACCAAGGGTGCGGTCGCCTACGCCCTCATGCGGACCCTCCAGATGCGCCGACTGCGCCTGCCGAAGCCGCAGGTCAAGCGCGGCACCAAGCTCTGAGCGGGAACGGCGGTTTCGCCGGCGCCGCCGGCTCGTGGCTGGACCGGCTGGGCGGGCTCCGGAACACCGTGCGCCAGGAGCTGGTCGCGCGCCAGCTGGACGAGCAGATCACCGCGCGCTTCCCCGTGGGGCGCCGGCTCAGGATCCTCGACGTCGGCCCCGGCCAGGGCACCCAGGCGCTGCGACTCGCCCGTGCCGGCCACCTGGTCACCGGCCTGGAGGCCGATCCGGAGATGGCGGGGGTCCTGCGCGCGGCCGTGGCCGCCGAGCCGGAGGGCATACGCGAGCGGATCACCCTCGTCGAGGGCGACGGCCGGGAGACCGGCCGGCACTTCGGGCCCGGCAGCTTCGACGTCGTGCTCTGCCACGGCGTGCTGATGTACGTGCCCGAGCCGGACGCGATGGTCGCCGGGCTCGCCCGGGTGCTGGCCCCCGGCGGGCTGCTGTCGCTGCTGGTGCGCAACGCCGACGCCCTGGCGATGCGGCCCGCGCTGCAGGGCGACTGGGCCGGTGCGCTGTCCGCCTTCGCGGGCGACACGTACACCAACCGGCTGGGGCTCGCCGCCCGCGCCGACCGGCGTGCGGACCTGACGACGACCCTCAGCGCCATCGGCGCGCCGCTGCACGCCTGGTACGGGGTGCGGGTCTTCACCGACACGGCGCCGGACGACTCCGTGGAGGTGCCGCAGGAGTTGCTGGCCGCCGAGGAGCTGGCCGGCCGCACCGACCCCTACCGCGGGGTCGCGGCACTGCTGCATCTGTGCGGCGTACGGAACTGACCGGGGCGGGATACCGGGGACGGGACGTCACGAACGCGACACTTCGGTCATGCGCGATTCGAAGCCCAACCGATGGCGGCCGCCGACGGCGCTCCGGGCGGCGGCCCTGCTGCTGGCCGTCGCGTGCTGCGGTGGCGTGACCGCCGGATGCACGGGGGACTCCCCCTCCCCCAGCGCGGCATCCTCGGCGCCCGCGCCCGTCGCCGCCTCCGAGCTGGCCGGCGCCCGTGATCTGGAGCGCTCCTACCAGCAGGTGGTCAAGGCGGTGCTGCCGTCCGTCGTCCAGATCAACACGTCCGAGGGACTGGGCTCCGGCATCGTCTACGACACCAAGGGCCACATCGTCACCAACGCCCATGTCGTCGGCAGCTCCGACACCTTCGAGGTCACCCTCGCCAACAGCGACACCCCGCACAAGGGCCGGCTCGTGGCGGCCTACCCCGAGCAGGACCTCGCCGTCATCGAACTCGACGACCCGCCGAGCGGGCTGCGCGCGGCGTCCTTCGGCCGCTCCCGGGACGTCCAGGTCGGCCAGATCGTGCTCGCCATGGGCAGTCCGCTCGGCCTGAACAGCAGCGTCACGCAGGGCATCGTCTCCGCCGTCGGCCGTACGGTCAGCGAGACCGGGGCCGAGGGCGGCACCGGCGCCACCCTGGCCGACATGGTGCAGACCTCGGCTCCCATCAACCCGGGCAACAGCGGCGGGGCACTGGTCAACCTCTCCGGCCAGGTCATCGGCATCCCGACGCTCGCCGCGGTCAACCCCACCATGGGCGACTCCTCGGCCCCGGGCATCGGCTTCGCCATCCCCGCGGCGACCGTCACCCGCATCGCGGACCAGATCATCCAGCACGGCAAGGTCGTCGACTCCGGCCGCGCGGCGCTGGGCATCGTCGCGCGCACCGTCCTCGACGAGAACTTCCAGCCCGCCGGGGTGGGCGTCGTCGAGGTGACCCGGGGCGGGGCGGCGGACAAGGCCGGGATCAAGCCCGGGGACGTCATCACCGACGTCGGGGGCGACGACATCACGACCCTCCAGTCGCTGTCCGAGGCCCTGGTCCAGCACGCCCCCGGCGACACCGTGGACGTTACCTTCCAGCGCGGCGGCAACGCGAAGACCGTCAAGGTCACGCTCGGGCAGCTCCAGTAGCGGCCGGACGCACAGCCGGGGCGGGGTCGTGGGACGTCCCACGACCCCGCCCCGGCGTGGTGCGGCGGCCGGACCCCCGGCCGCCCGGGCACGGGTCTACTCGTCGGCGTGCAGGCTCATCGGGCCGTAGATCTTCGTGCCGTCATCGAAGAGGTGCACCTGGTCGGCGCCTCCCTGGAGGAGGTCCTTCCAGACCTCGCCGATCCAGGACTCGGCGTCGCCTTGCGTGGGGAACTCCTCGGGCTCGACCGCGGGGGTGACCTCCGTGCCGTCGGTCTTCTCGAAACGCCACGTCCACGCCATGTCCGTCTCCTCGTCCCTGGGGGTGCCTGCCCGGCAGCGTAGCGTGCGCGGACGCGAGAGGATCTGCACGTGGAACTGACTCTCCTCGGCACCGGTGGCCCCGACGGCCTGCCCCTCCCCGGCTGCCCGTGCGCGGCGTGCGCGACGGCGGTGGGCGACCAGGCGCGGGCGGCGACCTCGCTGCTCGTGGACGGGGTGCTGCTGCTCGACCTGACGCCGGGTCTCGCGCTGACCGCGGCGCGCTCCGGTCACTCGCTCGCCGGGGTCCGCCAGGTGCTGCTGTCGCATCCGCACGACGGGCCGGCCGTGGAGATCCCGGCGGGGCTGCCCGCGCCGGGCCGGGTGGCGGCCGGGCAGGAGATCACGCTGCTGACGGGCCACCGGGTGCGGGCGGTGCCGGTCGACGCGCCCGGGTCCGGGTACGAGGTGACGGGACCGGACGGCGAGCGGTTGCTGTACCTGCCGCCGGAGTGCGCTCCGGCGGGGCTGCCGGAGGCCGTGGAGCCGTACCGGATGGTGCTGCTGGACGCCGTGGGCCGGCCGGACGGGCTGGCGCGGCTGCGCGCGGCCGGCGCGGTCGGGAGCACCACCGACGTCGTCGCGGTCCACCTGGACCACCGCGTCCACCCCGGGCCGGAGCTGCGGCGCCGGCTGGCCGCGCTCGGCGTACGGGCGGTGCCGGACGGCACGACGCTGACGGTCGGCGACCTGCACGACGTGCCCGACGTGCCGCGGCGCACGCTCGTGCTGGGCGGGGCGCGGTCGGGCAAGTCGGTGGAGGCGGAACGGCGGCTGTCGGCCTTCCCCGACGTGCTGTACGTGGCCACCGGCGGGACGCGCGGCGGTGACCCGGAGTGGGCGGAGCGCGTGGCGCTGCACCGCGAGCGGCGTCCGCAGTCGTGGCAGACGGTGGAGACCTGCGACCTGCTGCCGCTGCTGGCCGAGGAGGACGGGCCCGCGCTGCTCATCGACTGCCTGTCGCTGTGGCTGACGCACACCATGGACGAGCTCGGCGCGTGGGACGACGAGAGGTGGGCGGAGGGCGCCGAGCGCGAACTGCGCC
Source organism: Streptomyces sp. PA03-6a (assembly GCF_033792765.1). Taxonomy (NCBI): domain Bacteria; kingdom Bacillati; phylum Actinomycetota; class Actinomycetes; order Kitasatosporales; family Streptomycetaceae; genus Streptomyces; species Streptomyces sp. PA03-6a. The sequence goes on from NZ_JARAVK010000076.1 coordinate 33,442, forward strand.
GCCGCGTCGGGGAACTGACCGCGGCGTGGCGCGCGACCCGCCGCACGGCCGTGGCGGTCAGCAACGAGGTCGGCTCCGGGGTCGTACCGGCCACGGCCAGCGGGCGCAGATTCCGGGACGAGCTGGGGCGGCTGAACCTCGCGCTGGCCGACGAGTCCGAGCACGTGGTGCTGGTGGTCGCGGGACAGGCGCTGCCGCTGCGGGGCTGACCTCGGCGCGCGACCCCGCGGACCGGTAGTGTTCGACCCCGTGAGCGGCCTGAACCTTGATGACTTCGCGACCCTGGTGGAGCGTCCGGACGCCGGTGTGCGCCGTGACGCACGCGACCGTTGGCAGCGGCTGGTGCGCCCGGCGAGCGCGCTGGGCGGGCTGGCCGAGCTCGCCGACTGGCTTTCGGCGGTCCAGGGCGCGGCGACCCTACGCCCGATCGAGCACCCCAAGGCCGTGCTCTTCGCGGCGGACCACGGGGTGGCGGCACTGAAGGTGTCCGCCCGCCCCGGGGGCACCGCGGTCGAGCTGGTGCGGCAGGTCCTGGACGGGGCCTCCCCGGTCAATGTGCTGGCCCGTCAGTACGGCGCGGCGCTGCGGGTGGTGGACGTCGGCGTGGACGCGCCGGCCGACGACCTGCCCGCCGACGTGACGGCGCACCGCGTGCGGCGTGGCTCCGGCCGGATCGACGTGGAGGACGCGCTGACGGCCGAGGAGGCCGAGGCGGCGTTCCGGGCCGGCATGGCCGTCGCGGACGAGGAGGCGGACTCCGGCACGGACCTGGTGCTCCTGGGCGATCTGAGCGTGGGCGGCACCACGGTGGCCGGCGTGCTGATCGCGGCGCTGTGCGGTACCGACGCCTCCGTGGTGACCGGCCGCGGTTCGGGCATCGACGACATCGCGTGGATGCGCAAGTGCGCGGCGATCCGCGACGCGCTGCGCCGGGCCCGGCCCGTGCTGGGCGACCAGCTGGAGCTGCTGGCGGCGGTCGGCGGCGCGGACGTGGCGGCGATCACCGGTTTCCTGCTGCAGGCCTCGGTGCGGAAGCTGCCGGTGGTGCTGGACGGCGTGGTGTCCGCGGCGTGCGCGCTGGTCGCGCAGCGGATCGCCTTCCGGGCGCCGGACTGGTGGCTGGCCGGGCAGGCCAGCGGTGAGCCCGGGCAGGTCAAGGCGCTGGACCGGCTGTCCATCGAGCCGCTGCTCGACCAGAAGGTGACGGCGGGTGAGGGCACCGGCGCGCTGCTGGCGCTCCCCCTGCTGAAGGCGGCGGCGGCCCTGTCGGCGGAGCTGCCGGAACGTTTCTGACCCATCGCGAACCGGGTCGTTCCCGTAGGATCCGGACCTATGGGAACGGCCGTCTCGGTCTGGCGTGAACGCGGCGCGGTGTCCACCGTCCGGTACCTGCGCCTGGTCGGCCTGATCGACCTGCTGGGTGCGGTGTGGGTGTCCTTCGGGAACGACATCCGGCGTCACGACGTCGACGAGTACCTCACCCCGTACCTGCTGACCGCCGGCTACACCCCGGCCTTCCTCGCGCTCTTCCTGGCGGTCACGATGCGCCGCAGGAAGCGCGCGGCCTGGCTGCTCAACCTCGTCCTCGCCGGGCTCTACCTGCTGTTCCTGGCCGCGGCGACGGCCGTCCCCGCGTTCCGCGGCCACCCGCAGAACTGGGTGTCGCTGGGGATCACCGCCGCCTTCTGCGCCGCGCTGCTCGCCGGGCGCCGTGCGTTCCGCGCCAAGGGCGACCGCTCCAACCCCCGGCTGGCCGCGGCGGTCGCCGTCGGCGGCGTCGCGGCCGGCGGACTCCTCGCCGCGGGGCTGGTCACCGTCACCGACACCGGGCACGGCTCGACCTTCGGCCGGCGGTACGCGTACGCCATGCTCCGCGTGGTCTCGCTGGCGGACGCCGAGGAGTCCTTCCCGGGGATCTCGACCCCGGGCTGGGTCGACGTCGTCATCAACGCCATGAGCGCCGTGCTGTTCCTGCTGGTGCTGTACGCGGCGTTCCGCTCGCCCCGCGGCCGCGAACTGCTGGGCCCGCAGGACGAGATGCGGCTGCGGGCCCTGCTGGACCGGCACGGCGAACGTGACTCGCTCGGCTACTTCGCGCTGCGCCGCGACAAGAGCGTGGTCTGGTCGCCGTCGGGCAAGTCGGCGATCGCCTACCGCGTCGTCGGCGGGGTGTCCCTCGCCTCCGGCGACCCCATCGGCGACCCCGAGGCCTGGCCCGGGGCGATCGAGGCCTGGCTCGCCGAGGCCCGCGAGCACGCCTGGGTACCGGCGGTGGTGGGGGCCGGCGAGGAGGCCGGCACCGTCTACGCACGGCACGGGCTGGACGCCCTGGAGCTCGGCGACGAGGCGATCGTCGAGGTCGCCGACTTCACCCTGGAGGGCCGCGCGATGCGCACCGTGCGGCAGGCGTACCACCGGATCGGGCGCGCCGGGTACACCGTCCGCGTACGGCGTCACGAGGACATCCCGGCGCGGGAGATGGCGGCCCTGCTGGAGCGCGCGGACCGCTGGCGGTACGGGCAGACCGAGCGGGGCTTCTCCATGGCGCTGGGGCGGCTCGGCGACCCGGCGGACGGCCGGTGCGTCATGGTGGAGTGCGCGGACGGGCGGGGCGAGCCGAGGGCGCTGCTCAGTTTCGTGCCGTGGGGGCGGCACGGGCTGTCGCTGGACCTGATGCGCCGTGACCGGGACTCCGACAACGGGCTGGTGGAGTTCATGGTGATCGAGCTGATCCGGCGCGCGCAGGAGTCCGGGGTCGAGCGGGTGTCGCTCAACTTCGCCGTGTTCCGTTCGGTCTTCGAGCGCGGGGCGAGGCTGGGCGCCGGACCGGTGCTGCGGATGTGGCGGGCGCTGCTGACCTTCTTCTCCCGGTGGTGGCAGATCGAGTCGCTGTACCGCGCCAACGCCAAGTACCGGCCGGTCTGGGAGCCGCGTTTCCTGCTCTTCGAGAAGGGCGGCGAACTGCCCCGGATCGGACTGGCGAGCGCACGGGCCGAGGGCTTCCTCGCCGCGCCCCGGATGCCCTCGCCGCGGCGCTGAGGGACCGGCCGGGGCGCCGCGGCGGCCTGCATCCGGCACGCGGCCACCACGCGCGCCGGGCGTCCGACGGCCGGGGCGAAGGCCGCGGCCCGTCGGGGCGGAGACGCTCACCGACGCCGTCCGGAGGGACCGGCGTGAGCCGCCGGCGCCGGGGCTCAGTGCTCGGTGAAGCCGCCGATCCGGTCCTGGAGCCGCCGCAACGGGCCCGACCAGCGCGCGTCGTGCCGTGCGGCGCGGGCCTCCGCCCGCCGGGCCGCCCCGGGCCTGCGGGAGTACAGCCGCTCGGCCCACAACGAGTCGGGGCGCGCCAGCCGCAGGGCCGCGTACAGCGCGACGAAGGGCACGAAGACGCCGACGACGGCGGAGCGCAGCTTGCCCTTGACGAGGGCGACGAGGACGAACAGGAAGTTGACGGCGATGGTGAGGATCACCGAGACGCGGCTCTGCTGCTCGTCCGGGCTGACCGAGTTGACGCCGAAGGGGACCAGACCGCAGAGCATCATCAGGACGACGGAGAAGGTGACGACGACGGCCTCGACGCTCTTGCGGCCGCGATCGCTCCAGTACACGTCGTCGAGGTAGAGCACGAGCGCGAATTCGTCGAGCACCAGGCCCGCTCCGGCGCCGAACAGGACCGCGGACAGGTAGGCGCCGAAGCCCCGTGAGGAACTGGCGACGCCCCCGAAGCCGCCGATCGTCATGAGGATGATCCCGGGCACCACGTGGTGGATGTGGGTGCCGCCGGAGGAGATGTTGCGGAAGGGGCCCTTGCCGGCCCGGATGAGACGGGTGATCATCCGGGTGACCAGGAAGGTCAGCACGAACGCGCCCAGCGCGAGGAGCAGCGGCAGCTTTCCCGGCTCGATGATGTTGCGGTACCACCAGTCGCCCATGCCGATTGCTCCAGATTCGCCCCGTACGCGGCACTATACGGTTCCGGCCCGGCGGTTACCCTGCACGCCATGACCGCCGACCCCGACCCCGAC